>CALEST010000033.1 GCA_937907555.1 uncultured Sediminibacterium sp. | reverse complement strand
TGGCACCATTTACGCCGAATCAGATACAGACAAAGGCCTCACCTTCCATTTTACATTGTCACACAATTAAGGTATTAAATTTACAACACAAAAGTTTTATATAATTTCTGTTCCATTTTCAATGGATGCGATATAAAAATCCAGTGGCAAATTCATTGCAGCTTCGTATGCTGGTTTTATTTCACTAACCAGCCGGGCAATAGCGTCTTCCTTTACAAGGTTTATTGTGCATCCTCCAAATCCTCCTCCCATCATTCTGGCACCCAGTACTTCCGGATTATCTTTTACATAATCAACAAGGAAATCCAGCTCTTTACAACTTACCTCATACTGCTTACTCAGTCCTTCATGGGTTTCAAACATACATTCACCCAGTGATGCTATATCATTTTGTTCCAAATAATTGCAGGCGTCATTTAATCTTTCCATTTCATCTATTACAAACCGACTTCTACGATATACCAGTTCATCTGCAGGCAATACATACTGATCCAGCATTTCCATAGTAACATCCCTTAATGATTCAACAGATGGATGATGAGGCTTAATTAATTTTATTGCTTTTTCACATTCTTCTCTTCTTGTATTGTATTCAGAAGAAGCAAGTGAATGCTTTACATTGGTATTCAATAAAAGAATTTTAATGCCATCTAATTTAAACGGTACATATTTATACTCCAATGAACGACAATCCAGTTTAATTACCTGACTGGCTTTACCCATCATAGAGGCAAACTGATCCATGATTCCGCACATTACTCCTGCATACTCGTGTTCTGCTTTTTGTGCCATGTTCACCATTTCAATTCTGCTGAATCCGGTCTTTAATAAATGATTCAATGCAAACACAGTAGCACATTCAACGGCCGCTGATGATGATAGCCCCGCACCAATTGGCACATTACTGGTAAGCAACAGGTTAAATCCCTTCAGGGGAATTTCTTTCTTGATAAACTGTGCTGCACCGCCCAAAATATAATTGGGCCAGCTTACATCGCCAATGGGTTTTAAATGATGGATTGTTGTAGAAAAATTTTCTTTCAGGTCTACTGCTGTAAGATGAATTTCATCATCCTCCCTTAATGAAAGAGCAATATATGCGGCCTTATCTATGGCTGCAGGCAATACAAATCCATTATTGTAATCTGCATGTTCCCCAATAATATTTACTCTACCCGGAGAACGAACAATTACATCCGGGGATACCTGAAACTGATCAATAAATAATCTTGTTAATTCGTTTTTCATAGCTTACTTAATTTGAAATAAAGGATGGGTTGATGAAACTCTCTCTTTCTGCATGATGGATTCCATTTGTTTTCGCTGTGCAGGTAATTGCGCTGAGAGATTATTCTTTTCTTCCGGATCTACCGACAAATCATATAATTCCGTCCTTTCGGGCTCTGCTCCTTTAAAATACCGAATGGCTTTCCAGCTTCCAGACACAACAGCCTGCTTAAATCCCCCCTCATAAAACTCCCAATACAATGGAGGTCGTTCTACTGATTCTTTGCCTTTTAATACATTCAATAACGATACTCCATCCGTTGAAGAATCCGACTTCAGTCCCGCAATTTCGTTGAATGTTGGAAGGAGATCCCAGAATGCACCTATTTCATTTTTAATCACATTTTTTGCCAATTGGTTTGGCCAGCTAATAATAAAGGGCACCCGAATACCCCCTTCGTACAAATCTCTCTTAGCTCCTTTGAATACGCCACTACTCTTGAAAAAAGCAATATCCTCCTGTGTTCTGCCCCCTTCTTTATGGGTGCCGTTGTCGCTGGTAAAAACCAGAATGGTATTCTCCAGCAGATTTTTCTTTTTAAGCAATGCTACCAACTCACCAATATAGCTGTCCATTTGAGTAATCATAGCTGCATATGCTGCTTTTGGATAAGACTGAGGACCATAGTGCTGACCTGGCTTCTGCGCTTTTTCCGACCCAAAAATGCTTTCTCCTTTTTCATCCAGATAGTTTTGCAAATACTTCTGCGGAACTTTTAATTCTGCATGTGGCAAAGTGAATGACAGATAAACAAAAAAGGGCTTTTCTGTATGATTACTGATGAATGACTTTGCTTCCTGCACAAACCATTCATTGCTGTATTGCTGATTGGGAATGGCTATGCGTTTGGATAGTCAGTTGATCATTTGCCAGGCAGAATCGGGTTGCTGATAATGCCCTTCCACATGATGCAATAGTCCGGAAAAATAATCCCATCCTTTTTTTTCAGGCGCCCCTGATGTGGCTTGCTGCCCTAAACCCCATTTGCCAAATAATCCGGTTGTATAACCAGCTTTTTTCAGGTATTGAGGAAGAATTGTATCTGTATCAGTGAGCGGCACTTCTCCATTCCCCCTTACAGAAACATGCCCTGTGTGGAGTCCTGTCATTAAAGAGGCCCGGGAAGGGGCACATACCGTACTGCCCGAATAAAACTGTGTAAATTTTAATCCCGATTCAGCCAATGCATCAAGATGGGGTGTACGAATCCGGGCTGAACCATAACAGCCCAGATCACCGTAACCCAGGTCATCTGCCAGTATGAAAACGATATTGGGTTTTGATTGCTGTGCAAGAAGACACTCATCATTCAACAAAAAAAACATTGCTAAAACAGTAAGTATTTTATTCATCTGAAAGATTTTATTATACACTTCAAAAATGCGGTACTTTTAGATCAACCGCTTTTGCTTTTTTTAACCAATTGAACAATGATGTTTGAAGCTGATTTGCAATGGCAGGAAACGTAGAAGCAATATTGTTTGTCTCTCCTAAATCTGTAAATAAATCATAGAGTTCAGTGGTCTGGTTTTCATAATTGAAAATCAGTTTATATTTTCCTTTTCTGATTGCAGCTCCAGGCTTTCCACCCTGGTTACTATAATGCGGATAATGCCAGTAGATTTCTCTTTCACTATTTTTCTTATTGATTAATGAGAGAATATTCTCGCCATCTATGGTTGCATGCTTATTGTATTTCTGATGCATGATTGTACCCAAAGTTGGATATAAATCCGCGATGGTTACTGGGATATCAATGGCGTTCTGAGGTATGAATTTTCCCTTACAGTACATAATAAAGGGAACACGGATTCCTCCTTCGTATAACCAGCCTTTACCAGCCCGGAAAGGACCATTTACCGTATTGCTTCCTTCAGCTGTACTTAATCCACCATTATCAGATGTAAAAACCACCCATGTATTTTCCTCTAACTGTAATTCTTTTAATTTATTGAGTAGTCTTCCTACATTCCAATCCATATTTTCAATCATAGCAGCATAAACAGGATTGTCCTGAACCAGTCTGCGTTTCCACCCGGCTTCGGGCTTCATCCACGCTTCATCTTTTGCAAAGCGCTGTGCTTGGGTTAAAGACAATTGTTTTTGTTTTTGCTGGTATTTTTCAATTAATGGTCTGGGGGCCTGAAGCGGATTGTGTACTGCATACATGGAATACATGAGGAAGAAGGGCTTCTCCGATTTGTTTTTCAGAAACTGTATACACTCATTGGTTAACCGATCGGTTAAATATTCCCCCCGGGGGCCATCTGACAACAACGGATTCTGGTAAGGTGTAAAAAAACCACCTGTGCTATCGTTCTTCCTTCCTGTTGGACCTCCCTTGCTCCACCCGCCCTTATTGGTTTGAAATCCCTGATGCTGTGGCCAGAATTTTTCCTCCTCACCTAAGTGCCACTTACCTGCAAAGAAAGTCTGGTATCCATTTTCAAGCGCTAGTTCTGCAATGGTTTTTTCTTCCAATGCCAGCTGAAACGAAGTAGGAGGTGTTTTAATTTTTTCATAAGCTCTTTGCTTACCATCTTCACTTCTTCCGGGAATCCAATCGGTCACTCCTGTTTTAGTAGGATAC
>CALEST010000032.1 GCA_937907555.1 uncultured Sediminibacterium sp. | reverse complement strand
CTTCACCATTGGTAGAGAAAGAAGCTGTATTTAACGGAAAAATTAAAAGTACCAGTGCAGGTTTAATGATTGGATATCAATTTCAAATTGCTACCAAAATTGTTTTGGACTTTCAAATCATTGGTGGTCACTATGGAACTAGCAAGGGCGATTTGAATTTTGCTTCTTCACTAAATTCATTTGAACAACAAGAGTTAAAGAAGAACTTAGATGAAATTGATGCCAAGCCTTTCAAGTTTACCAATACAGTAAACAGCAATGGTGCACAAATCATGTCCGACGGTCCATGGGCAGGTATCAGAGCCGTAAACATTGGACTGGGCATTCGTTTCTAAGCGAACAACCCAAACCTATTCCAACAAAAAACCTGCGCTATTTGCGCAGGTTTTCCAACATATCTTTCGTCATTAATGACAAATCGTATTGGGGCTTCCAGCCCCAATCTTTATTTGCAACACTGTCATCAATGCTTTGCGGCCAGCTGTCGGCAATGGCTTGTCTGGAATCGGGTTTATATCCCATTTCAAATTCAGGTATATGTTCCTGAATGCTCTTCGCAATTTCTTTTGGAGAGAAACTCATCCCGGCAACATTATAAGAAGTTCTTACAGAAATTTTATCGGACGGTGCTTCCATTAATTCCATGGTAGCGCGAATGGCATCGGGCATATACATCATGGGCAAGTAGGTATCTTCAGACAGGAAGCAGGTATATTTTTGCTTCTCAATGGCTTCCAGATAAATTTCTACTGCGTAATCGGTAGTACCACCTCCCGGTGCAGATTTATAACTGATTAATCCCGGGTAGCGAATACTTCTTACATCCACCCCATAACGCTGGTGGTAATAATTACACCAAAATTCTCCGGCATATTTGCTGATTCCATATACCGTAGTAGGTTCAATAATGGTTTGTTGCGGACACAATTGCTTGGGAGAGGTTGGACCAAATACCGCAATACTGCTGGGCCAGTAAACCTTGTGCAGTTTTTCCTCGCGGGCAATATCCAGTACATTCAGTAAGCCCTGCATATTCAGGTGCCAGGCCAGATTAGGGTTCTTCTCTCCTGTTGCTGATAAGATAGCTGCCAACAAATAAATTTGGGTAATATTCTGACGAATTACCTGTACGTGCAGCATTTCCTTGTTCATCACATCCATACTCACATATGGGCCTGTTCCTTTTAATAAGGGATTTTCTTCTCTTAAATCAGAGGCAATAACATTGTTGTTTCCGTATTGCTTTCTTAAAGCCAGCGTTAGTTCAACACCAATTTGTCCGCAGGCTCCTATCACTAAAATTTTATCTTTTCTGCTAGGCATGGCAATCAATTGAGGAGCAAAGAAACGAAAAAATGAATGACAATTCCGTTACTTTTGTTTTATTGAATCAAGTACAATCTTTATTATATGTTACCTAATTTTTTGCAGGATTTATTTAAAAATCAACAATACAATCCGGAATCTTTTTTTCTGATTGCAGGGCCTTGTGTAGTAGAATCAGAAGAAATTGTAATGGAAATTGCAGATACGGTTAGTTCGCATTGCAAAAGATTGGGCATCCCCTATGTGTTTAAGGCCAGCTATAGAAAAGCCAACAGAACCAGTGCCAGTTCCTTCACCGGTCTGGGCGATGAAACCGGTCTTTCTTTAATAAAAAAAGTAGGCGAAACCTATCAGTTGCCTACCACATCAGATATTCATGCGCATGAAGAAGCGGCCATGGCAGCCCCTTTTATAGACATACTTCAGATTCCTGCATTTCTTTGCAGACAAACCGATTTATTGGAAGCGGCAGCACAAACTCAAAAAATTGTAAATGTTAAAAAAGGACAATTTCTTAGCGGAGCTTCTATGAAATTTGCCGTAGAGAAAATTCAGCGTGCAGGGAATCAGCAAATCATGTTGACCGAAAGAGGCAATACTTTCGGATATCAGGATCTGGTGGTAGACTATCGCAATATCCCTGTGATGCAAAGCCACGGAGTACCGGTAATTATGGATTGTACGCATTCTTTGCAACAGCCCAATCAAACTTCCGGTGTAACCGGTGGAAATCCTGAAATGATTGGCACCATTGCCAAAGCAGCCATTGCAACCGGGGCGAACGGTTTGTTTATTGAAACCCATCCCAATCCCTCTATAGCCAAAAGCGATGGAGCCAATATGCTGGCATTGAATTTGCTACCTTCTCTCTTAGAACAGCTGGTTAAGCTGAGAGATGTAGTAGTAAAATTATAATGCATGAAAAAAAGAATTGTTTGGGCCTTATTCCTTGTTATTGTACATCAGGTAGCAATTGCACAAGCTGATATTGCAGCAGGCTTAAAAGAAGCCCTAACCATTGGTGCCACAAAAGGCGCTGCAGCTTTATCTGCAACAGATGGATTTTTTAAAAATGCAGCCCTTAAAATTTTATTGCCTCCCGAGGCGGCTAAAATAGAAAGAACCCTTAGATCGGTGGGAATGGGCAAGCAGGTAGACCAAGCCATTTTAAGTATCAACCGTGCTGCAGAAGATGCGTGTAAAACAGCAGCCCCTATTTTTGTAAATGCCATCAAGCAAATGACGGTAACCGATGCTATCGGGATATTAAAAGGAGCAGATACTGCAGCTACTTCCTATTTAAAAAGAAACACCAGTGCTCCGTTAACCAGCGCTTTCAAACCCGTTATAGACAGTTCACTGCAGAAAACCGATGCCACCAGACACTGGACCAGTTTAGTGAATGCCTACAATAAATTCAGTTTGCAAAAAATCAATCCTTCTTTAAGTGATTATGTTACTGAAAAGGCATTGACCGGCATCTATAGTCAGATAGCATTGGAAGAAAAAAACATACGACAGAATCCAGCAGCCAGAGCAACTGATTTATTAAAGAAAGTATTTGGGCAATAGGAAATGAATGGATGGGATAAAATTACCCGTTTGAGAAAATACCATCCAGGTTGTTCGTCTTTTTAACGATACTTCTGATTTGCATATCGAGCTCATTGGCACTTTCAATTAAGTGATCAAAAATCTCTTTGTTCTGTACTGAATTGCTGCTGTTTAATACTTCAATTACACCAAGAATATTGGCCAATGGTCGTCTTACTTCGTGTGACTGAATAAAAGCAATGTCGCGCAAAACCTTGTTCTGCGTTTTCATTTTTTCCTGCACAGCAATATCATCGGTAATATTTCTATTGGTACCAATTAAACGAACAGGCTTTCCGTCGGCTGACTTCTGTGCAATAGCGTGCGCTTCAATATAACGGATTTTGCCATTGGGCATATTGATTCTGAAAATAGCGGAGTCAATTGATTTTTTGCCCTCTGCCAATCCAGATAAAATATTTTTCATCATCTCCTTATCATCCGGATGCATCATTTTTTTGAAGATCTTATAAGGAGGGAATGGCGTGTCTTTGGCAAAACCATACAGGTCATACATTTTCTCGTCCCAAAAAGTATTTCCATCGGTAAGGTCTACTTCCCAAACTCCAATCTGAGCAGAGTCCGTAGCCAGCGAAAGTCTTTCCAGGGTTTCTCTTTGCTCCTGTTCCGCATTTTTACGTTTGGTAATATCATTGTCGGTAGACATGAATCCAATATGATTGTTCGCCTCATCAAAAAGCGGTTTACCGTTGATTTCTAGCCACACCGTTTTGTTGCGCTTATTGGTCACTTTTACTTCTTCTGTAAAAGCCAGTTTATTATCGAGAGAATACCGAATTCTTTTTTTGATTTTTTCGCTTACTTCCAAAGCAGCTTCCAGGAAAAAATAGATTTTTTTCCCTTTTACTTCTGCTTCTGTATAACCCATGATGCGAACAAACCCATCGTTTACCCAGGTAATATTTTCATCCCTGTCTGTAATAACTACTGCATTCGTAGTATTGTGTGCAACCAATGACAACAGAGCCAGGTTTTCATCTTCATGAGCAGATTCTTTTACGTAAGCCCGGCTTTCTGAAAGTTCAGTTGCCTTTTCATTATTGGTTTCTGTGGTGGTTACATCATGCCCTACCGACATTACCCCAATTACCTTTCCCGAATCATCTTTAACCGCAGAAATTTCCCAATGCGTCCAGAAAAACTCCTCGCCTTCGCAGGCTTTTCTAACCGTGATGGAAACGGGTTGAACC
>CALEST010000031.1 GCA_937907555.1 uncultured Sediminibacterium sp. | reverse complement strand
AGACACAAAGCAGGGCACTACGTCTGGATTAATGGTTTTGGAATAGTCAAAAGGGATGAAAATGGGAAACCTACTTATTTTGTAGGCACACATGTAGATGTAACCACATTAAAAAAACAGCAGGAAACACTAGTTGAACAGAAAAATGAATTTGATAAACTGATCAACAATCTGGGGGAAGCAGTATTCAGACTGAACAGCTACAATCAGATTACTTTCATGAATCAATACTGGGATGAAATTTCCGGATATACTATTGACGATTGCATGATGCAGCCGGTTACTTTGTTTTTTGAAGAAACAGAAATTCCTTTGATTCTGGAACAGATTGATGAGTTAAAAAGAACTGAATCTGGAAAATCTACCATTGAAGCCAAACTGAAGCATAAAAAGAATGGATGGAGATGGGTAGAATTGTCTTTAAGGGAAAACAAAGCCGCTTCAGTAAAAGACTATTTTATAGCAGGGAGTATCATTGATATTCATGACAAAAAGATTGCACTGGAGAAAGAAAAAGAACTGGCGGAATTAAAAGCAGGATTTGTGAGCTTAACTTCTCATCAATTCAGAACCCCGCTTACCGTTATTTTCTCCAACATTGAGGTAATTGAAATGGCTGCCAGGAAGCTGAATGTAGAATTATCTGATAGAATTAAGGATTCTGCAGGAATGATTAAAGATCAGATTGAACGTATGACGCAGCTGATGGATAATATTCTATTGGTAGGCAGATACGATGCACAACAACTGGCTTACAATTTGCATCCGATTAATATTTCGCAATTTATTCGCTCCATTATCAAGACCTACTTTCAAAATGAATCAGATGGCAGAACGGTGGATTTAAAAGAAGAAGGTTCAGACTTCAAAGTAGCAGCAGATGAATTACTTTTTATGCATGTGATTACCAATATCATTTCCAATGCATTTAAATATTCCAAGGGAAGTCGAAATCCGGAATTAACCATTGGTAATGAAGCCAATATGGCCATCATAAAGATCAAAGACTATGGAATTGGTATTCCTGAAGATGAAATTGAGAAAGTGTTTCACTCATTTTACAGGGCATCCAACACAGTAACTTATCAAGGTTCCGGATTGGGATTGTCTGTTGCAAAACAGTTTATGGAATTACACAACGGAAAAATATTCCTTTCCAGCCAACTGGGGGAAGGAACCGAAGTACGGTTAACCTTACCCATCATTCTATAATTACTTATTCAATACAGATGAGGAATACGCTTTAGGCGGTTTACCATACTTCTTTTTGAAACAATGACAGAAATAAGCAACTGAATTAAAGCCGGATTGAAAAGAAACCTGTTTAACACTGGTATTTCCCTGACGCAATAAAACCTCTGCTTTCATTAGCTTGATTTCAGTTATGTATTGTTTGGGGGTCATATTGTATTTGGCCTTTATCATCCTTTCAAGCGTTGATACACTAACAGACATTCTTTTGGCAATAGAAGGAATGGTATTCAAATCGTCCTCGCTCAGCTTCTCAACAATAGCTTCAAAGGAATCTTCAAAGAAATCTTTTGCATCAGCATTGCTGATATTCTTTGAAGACAATAGTCTTTTTTGCTTTACTTTATCTTCATTCACCTGAAGAATTCCAGTCAGATTCCTGATTTTAAGTAGCAATTCCTTCGATTTTATTGGCTTAACCAAAAAGTCGTTCGCGCCCAACTCTAAGCCCTGAATAATTTTATCCTCCCCAGACATTCCTGAAATAATGATAACAGGAATCATATTGGTAGAAGGATTGCTTTTTAATAATCTCAGTAGCGAATATCCATCCAGCGGATAAGGCAACATAAGATCCAGCAATATAATGTCGGGGGTAAACTCTCTCAAAATTTCAAGCGCCTCATTGCCATCGGCCGCACCGGCTACATCATATGTCTCTTGTAAAATAACTTCAAGTGACATACGAAGCATTTTAGTATCTTCTACTATTAAGACTTTTTTTCTTTCGTTCATACAATCATTATTATAAGTTCAATAAAACTTCTGTTTTAATACCATTTGGCTGGATGTCTTCAAAAAAGAGCTGTCCATTTTGACTATGAATAATTAATAAAGACAAAGCCAACCCGATTCCCAATCCCTGTTGTTCAATTTTTTTCCTTTTAACCTGTCCAATTACACCAGAATGCGCCCTTAATTCAGCGGCTTTGCAGGTATTGCCTTCATCTAATATTTCAATGTTAATTCCATTAGACCTGAACCTGGCATTCACCAATACCTTCTTTCCTTTTTCTTAAAATTTAAACGCATTGTCAACCAATTCATATAAGGCTATTGAAAATAATTCAGCACTTAGAACAACTTCCCGATCGTCCATTTCAGTAAATACCAGATCCAATTCTCGGTTATATTCTTTAGCCACCTGAAGACAAATATTTTTTACCAGTGTGGTTAGCTCAACATTTCGTCTGTCGCTAACCGGCGCAATGCCAGATATTTTAAGATCGTAATAAGTTTTAATCTTACTAAAGGTTTGCTGAAGCCGGTTACTGGAACTTTCCAGATAACTACAGAAATCTTCAATTTCATTATTTGCCAGTTCACTTGCCTTTTGCTTAATCAAATTGGTAAAAGAAAGTATTCCGTGCATGGGTGTCTTGAATTCATGACCTACCATCAGAATAATGGTTTGCTCAAGACTATTAATCAACTTCTTCAAATGTTGCTCCAGCTGATCCTTACGTTCCAGTCTTCTTTCTATAGATTGTAGTAGTTCAGCACTTTTGAATGGCTTAAAAATATAATCATCAGCACCTAAATTCATACCAGTGCGCAGATCATTGTATTGCGCCTTGGCTGTTAAAAATATCAATGGAGTTTCAATGCCATTTTTACGCAGTTGCTCTAACAACCCAAATCCATCCAGCACAGGCATCATCACATCACACAATATCAAATCGGGTTTTTGCGTCTCTGCTTTTTCCAAACCAACTTGCCCGTTTTCTGCAGTATCAACCACAAAATCATTTAGCTCTAAAATTGTTTTTAAAGAGTCTCTGATATCACGCTCATCCTCTACAATTAATATTCTCTTGCTCATTATT
>CALEST010000030.1 GCA_937907555.1 uncultured Sediminibacterium sp. | reverse complement strand
AGAAAATTTGTAACACCCGAGAATGACTATGCTGAGTTATTGGTTGGAGAGACAACACTTTCATTTGTTTCCACTTCTTTAGCCAATTCAAATTTGCAGGAAGGCTTTATAAAAAGTAGTTTGTCAGACAAGCCTTTTGGGATTGAAATAGGGTTTACAACAGAAAACGTGGAAGAAACTGTTTCCACCGCAATCAACGAAGGTGCGACCCTTGTTGAAAAGCCTAAAACAAAACCCTGGGGTCAAATTGTAGCTTATATAAGGGATATTGATGGATTTCTGATTGAAATTTGCACCCCAATGGGGTGACAAATTTTTGTACTGCAACAGGTTGTCAGACCCGGAAATGGGTAGTGCATACCGTAAAGACTGGAACCTGGAGGTTAATAGCCGGTGTCATGTTACCCTGTCTTTATTTTTTTGCACCAAGATCAGCCGGCGACATTTATTCCCACCCAGCTCCCGGCATAAGCCTATTATAACTTAAAAACGCTCACTCAAGTACAACGCAAAAAGGGTATTGCGGGGGTGGGTGTTTTGGGGTAAATTTGGGAGGTGGCAGTAGATTTGAGAATTGACATTTAAAAACGTATTTTTTTTATGGAAGAGGAAAAATATGGTATCGACATTGACAATGCTCATCAAAAGGCAATTGAATTAATTCCGGAAGATTTTTTTTGGAGTTGTATTGACGAACTTGCGCCATTCGGTTCAGACGAAGGTGACACGGCGTTAGCTGAATTCAGAGACTGGAGAAAAGAGAATCCGTCGACGCCCACTCTGGAATGTTTAAAATGGGTTATTGAAAGTGTAGGAGAAATGGATTTTGCAGACTACAATTCAGAAATCCTGTCAAGGGCTAAAATAAAATCGCAACTCGAAGATAAAGATTTTGACGACCAGCAATATATATACACATTGGACATTTCAGTCATTGCAACAGGGTTTGCCCAGCTTGTTGATGAAGGAATTATTGAAGTGGAAAACAAAGAAATAATACAACTTGCTATTGACCGACAACTTGTTTGGGCAGAACTATCAGAAGATTGGGAATATGCAAAAGAATATATTTCCAACATGAAAATTCTTGACAGAGTATTAAAGGCGGCATAAATGTATCAATTTCTACTTTTTCTGCTACTCATATCCTGCACCCATTCAACGTACAGGGCTATTGAGAAGTATGAGAGCCATGATATGGTTACAACCCGGCTTGGCGAGAGTCCGTTTTTGTTGAAACACCCCGTCAATATGTTTCTGGAAGAAGCAAGGGGAAAGGAAGGGCAGTTGGGATACGGGCTTTGGCTCAACGATTCTGTCACCAGGTTTTCTGGAATACATGGCTTCAATGAAATTGAACATGGTAAAGGTATTGGGTCAGCAGAAAATGATGGACCTGCAATTGAAGTTGTGAAAACCATTGTGCTAAATAAGCTTGCTTTATGGCCTGTTTCCAAAACGGAAACGGGTTATTATACCAGTTTTATGAAAATAGGAGGACTTCGTTTTTCTGCTTCGGCATCTCGACTTTCAGCACTTGATTCAGTAATCGCCATCCTGTCTACATTAACTAAAAATTAGATTTATTTGCCTGAATATCGATGGATAGTATTGTACTTTGTTAAAGTAAATGAAGCTTCTTTTTTTTATAATCAGTTTGCTCTTTTTCGCAAATTTGGAGAATCAGCAGATACCTGTCTTTAAAGCCGTTCAGGCAAAGGATACTGACTTCATGGGTGAAATCGACAATGGCCCTTCTGAAGTACTTCCCGGCTGCAGTTGGTATTGCGGCGGCAATGTTACAGGATTTAAAGCATCCTCTTCCCTGGCTCCTGTAAACAGTATTTCGTATGCTGCTAAGAAGGCCCACGATTTTGATATTACAACAGCCTGGGTAGAAGGCAAACCGGGTCATGGGATCGGAGAATACATAGAATACACGATTGATATGACTCCTGATAATGCCAGTAAAAACCTGGGTATTACACAAATCATTCTGGCGAACGGTTATAAGAAAACGAAAATAACCTGGGAGGAGAATGCCCGGGTAAAAAAGCTGAAAATGGTTGTGAATGGTAAGACCTATGGAATGCTGGAATTACTGGATGCTTTCGAATTTCAGGTCATTGATATCGGCAAAATCATGCTGCCGCCCCGGAAAATTACCGCCATACGATTCGAAATTGTTGAAGTTTACCCGGGTTCTAAATTCCAGGACACGGCTATCAGCGAATTGTTGTTCGACGGTGTTGGTGTACATTAAAATGCCAATACCCGGAAATGTTCCTCCCGACACCTGACACCTGACACCCGATCACAGAAATTGCTCCAGCAACTCAATCCTCTTCTCAACCGGCGGATGCGTCGAAAACATATTATCCCAGGATGCTGATTTATGGGAGGAAGGCTTTGGATTATCTAAAAATAATTGCGCCACATCTCTGCTTTCGACTGCTTCGATTGCGGGATCATTAGAAACTTTGCGTAGGGCATTCGCCAGTGCATAAGGCTTCTTGGTCATGTCCGCTGCCCCCGCATCGGCCAGGTATTCGCGGCGGCGACTGATACCAAAACGTAAGAGCAGGGAGATGAAATAGGCAATGGCAGTTACGACAATTGCAATCAGGATGATGGCGCCACTGCCTTTGGAGTCCTTGCTCTTGCGGCCACCACCGGTAAAGCGGAGACTGCGGAAAGCCAATTCGGCCAGAAAGGAGAAGATGCCGACAAAAATGATAGTGATGATCAGCACCCGTACATCACGGTTCTTAATATGAGATAATTCATGGGCAATCACGCCCTCCAGTTCTTCATCATCCAGTTTGTTGATGATGCCGCGGGAAAGAGAAATGGAAAAAGACCGATGATCGATCCCGCTGGCAAAGGCATTGAGGGAATCGTCTTCGATGATATACAATTTGGGCATGGTCATGCCCTGGGAAATACAGAGGTTCTCCAGCAGGTTGTAGACCCGTTTATTTTCCGTACGCTCCAGTGGCTTACTGCCAGTAGCCAGCCTGATAAAGGTTGAATGTCCGGCCCAGGCAATCAGGAACCAAATACCTACACCGGCTAA
>CALEST010000029.1 GCA_937907555.1 uncultured Sediminibacterium sp. | reverse complement strand
TTTTTGCTTTTTGTTAGAATTTTTTTCGTGTTGATTTAATAAAAATTAAAAAATCAATCAGCGATGTTCAGGATTTGCAATACAATATTGTACAAATGCGCTCAGCCCGTTTTAACTATTGGATAGATGGAAATGAAGGCGATATTACTAATTATGAGCTAACTGCCTCTGCCATAAAACCCATACTTGTAAAATTACACCTGGAATTAACCCAGGATATCAGCCTGAATAATAAAGTCAATTCACTGGATACAGCATTAACTGCACTGAATTTGTATTGGGGTAACAACGGAAAAATTTTATCCGGCCAATCCAGAAATACATTACAGGAAATTGCGGATACAGAGGAAGCTGCTGTTCAAAAAGTCTTGCTTTTAACAGATGAGTTAAAACGTTCCCTGATATTTGAACTGGATGCAACGGAGAATAGTATCAAGGAATCGTTTTCGGTATCAACCAAAATAATCGTTGGGGGTGTTATACTTCTGATAGCAATTGTATTAATACTGGTAAATGCAGTAGTAGCTACGTTAAAGAGCAGATTCAGATCGGAGAGAAGATTAAAGGAGACCGTAGCTAAGATGGAAGATATTAATCAGGTAGCAACGGAAAAAAATAAACTGCTGGAAGGGGTTAGCTATATCAATGATCATATTCAAAAATCCAATTCACTTTTTACTTTATCAACCAATGTAATCAGATCGGTTGTTGGCTATCTGGAAGTACCGGCTGGTGTTATCTATATTAAAAACGAAAAATCCAATTCTTTGGAAATGACCGCAGGCGTAGCCATTTCTTCAGATGCAAAAATCGGATTCAGGATAGGAGAAGGTATAATTGGCAATGCAGCCTTGCAGAGAGAGGCAGTTAGTATTTCGGATGTTCCCGGAGATTACTGGCATGTTGAAACCGCATTGGGCGATATGACTGGTAAGGGAGAAATTCTTTGTATGCCCCTTTGGCTGGATAATGAGTTAAAAGGATTAATTGAATTAGGTATTTTTGGTAAGTTCTCTGCACATCAGAAAAATTTACTGGAGAATATTGCCCATAACGTTGCAACCGCAATACAGGCCGAACAGGCAAGAGCAAAGATTAATGATTTGTTGGCAGAAGTGCAAGAGCACAAGGAGAGCCTGGTTAAACAGCAGGAAGAATTAAGACAGACGAATAACGAACTGAGCAGACAGGCAAAAGAATTACAGGAGACAAGCAAATACAAGTCTGAATTTCTTGCCAATATGTCTCACGAACTCAGGACACCTTTGAACAGCGTTTTAATACTGGCCAAATTGCTTGCAGATAACAATCCAAGGAATCTTACAGAAAAGCAAATTGAATACGCTAGTATTATTCACAGATCCGGCTCAGATTTACTGAAGCTTATTAATGATATTCTAGACCTTTCAAAAATTGAAGCAGGTAAAATTGACCTAACCATTGAAGAAACTCAAGTTGATAGTATCATCAGGGATTTACAACAATTGTTTTCGGTAGTTGCTTCACAAAAAAATATAGACTTTACGATCAGTAAAAATCCGTATTTACCCGGCACTGTTAAAACAGATGTTTTAAGGCTTGAACAAATAATAAAGAACCTTTTATCAAATGCGTTTAAGTTTACTCCTGAAAATGGCAAGGTTTCTGTACTTTTCAATGTACTGGAACATCCTGATGGAAAGAGAATCAGTATTCAGGTAAAAGATTCAGGAATTGGAATTTCAGCAGAAAAGCAAAAGTTAATATTCGATGCCTTTCAGCAGGCAGACGGTTCTACAAGCCGGAAATATGGCGGAACCGGATTAGGCTTATCAATTAGCAAGGAATTAGCCAGATTACTTGGGGGTGAAATAATGGTAAGCAGTACAGAAGGTCAAGGAAGCGAATTTACTGTAATTGTTCCTGTTGAAACTTCAGGTCTACAAAATCAGTTTACAGAGGAATTGAAAACAGTAGCTGCACCTGAATTGAGTAATATTCAGGAACAAACAAAAGTGTCCGATGACAGGAACCAGCTTACCGACAATGACGAAGTAATCTTAATTATAGAGGATGATGAAAATTTTGCAACCATTGTAAGGGATTTTGCCAGAAACAAAAACTTTAAAACAATAGTTGCACTAAGCGGGGATGAGGGATTATTCTATTCCAGAAAATATAGGCCCAATGCAATTATACTCGATGTTCAATTACCCATACTGGATGGCTGGTCGCTGCTTAAGATTCTGAAAGATGATCCGGAGACCAAACAAATACCTGTTCATATTATATCTGCATTCGATGACAATCGATTTAATTCAGGGGGAGCACTGGCTTATGTAAAAAAGCCAATTAATCTGGAAGGATTGAATCTTGCATTCAATAAAATCAGCGCTTATATAAAACAAAATTTTAAAAACGTACTATTGGTTTCTCCAGACTACTTCAATGACAATAAAGTTGATTCAATTTTTCAGCAGAAACTAAAATCAGTCAATTTTTACAACGCCAATAGTATTCATGAAGCAAGAACAATTACCGAGAATAAGCATATCGACTGTGTTATTGTAGATTTAGGCAACCAATTGAAATTGGGGATTGAAGCATTACAGGAATGGCGAAGTGTATTACAGAATAAAAAAATACCATTCATATTACTAATAGATAATGATGTACCTGCTGCTGAAGAGGATTTGCTAAAACCTTTTGCTGAAGCAATTATTCGTAATGACCTATCTGTAAACGACAATCTGATTACTGAATTGGACTCCTTTTTATATCAGTTAAAAAGATCAGAGAAAGCAAATGCTCAAAGCTCTGATATCATTTCTGACTTAAAGAATCTAAAGGGTTTCAAAATTCTAATTGTGGATGATGATATGAGAAATGTGTATGCATTAAGTACCGCAATTGAATCAGAACATGCAGATATTATTTCTGCTGCTGACGGAAAAGAATCTTTGGACATGTTAAAACAACATACAGATACCAATTTGGTTTTAATGGATATTATGATGCCTGAAATGGATGGATATGAAGCAATGAAGAGGATAAGAAATGAATTAAATCTTAAAGAATTACCAATTATTGCTTTAACTGCCAAAGCCATGGAAGGAGACAGAGAGAAGTGTATTGCTTCCGGGGCATCCGATTATATAACCAAACCGGTTGATATTCAAAAGCTAATAGCCATGATGAAATCCTGGCTGTCTAAATAAAGATAATAATAATGAATCAGTTGGCTAATAATGATAACTTTTTAATCTTACTGGTAGATGACAGGCCAGAGAACCTGATTGCCCTGGAAGAGATTTTATCTCAGCCAGGAAGATCATTTATAAAGGCAAGTTCAGGTAATGAAGCATTAAAACTGGCTTTAAAACATGAGAATATTGGATTGGTCATGTTAGATGTTCAGATGCCTGAAATGGATGGATTTGAAGTTGCCAGAATGCTTCAGTTAAATAAAAAAACCCAACACCTCTCTATTATATTTGTAACAGCCATTAGCAAAGAAGAACAATTTGTTTTAAAAGGATTTGAAGAGGGAGCGGTTGATTATTTACAAAAGCCATTGGATATTAATATAACCAGGGCTAAAGTAAAAGTATTTGAAAGACTCTATTTTGCGCAGCAGCGTTTAAAGCAAAGTGTATTAGAAACCGAACTGGTTAATAAGCAGCTGGAAAGATTTGTATTTATTGTTTCTCACGATTTAAAATCTCCAGTTGCAACCATTGCCATGCTGGCTGATATGATGCAGAAAGAAGATATCGTTAAAAACGAACCTGAGCTACTGGAGAATACTTCAATCATATACAACTCAGCCTCGCGATTAACCGGAATGATTGAATCTATTTTGGATTATTCCAGAAAAAGCCTGAATGAACAGGTTGTTGAGGAAGTGAATGCATACGAACTTGTGAATGAAATTGTTAAGATGCTTTCATTGAAACCCAATACGCAACTGCATATTGATGAGAATTTGCCAACCTTTCAAACCCGTAAAATTAAATTGCAACAGGTTTTTCAAAATTTATTATCTAATGCCATTAAATACAATAATAATCCCAATCCTGCACTAAACATTGGCCTGCATAGTTCTAATGCAGAGTTTTATACATTTTACGTGAAAGACAATGGACAAGGAATTTCAAGGCAAGATCAAAATAGAATATTCAAATTGTTTGAAACCACCGAAAATAAATCAACCGGGGAATCCAGTACCGGCGTCGGATTAAATTTATTGAAAATGCTGGTGGAAGAACAGGGTGGTAAAATTAAACTGGAAAGTAATCCTGAAACCGGGAGTACTTTTTATTTTGAATGGAGAAAATAAATTATTTTTTCAAAGCCATCCAGGCATAACCAACAATCATTGAAAAAACAGAACTTACCAGCACAGCCAACTTGGCAATATCCTGTGTAGCTGTTTCAGAAAAAGCCAGCATTGAAATAAAAATACTCATGGTAAATCCAATACCTGCTAAAATACCTGCCCCAATCATTTGATGCCAATTGGTTAGATTGGGTAATTGGGCCCATTTCCTTTTAACCATCCAATAAGAGGCAAGGCAAATCCCCAATGGTTTTCCTAAGAACAAACCGGCAATTATTCCGGCTGAAAAAGAATTGTTAAGCGCTCCAATTCCTGACTCTGGAAAAACAATGGCCGTATTGGCCAGGGCAAACAAAGGCATGATAATAAAATATACCGGCGTATGAAATTTAATTTCCAATTCAGGCAGCTTGCCTACAGGGATGGTAAAGGCAAATAATACACCTGCAACAGTTGCATGTATGCCAGAATTAAACATGGTGTACCATAAAGCAATACCCAGTGCCCAGTTGTACCAACCCAGTTTTACTTTATTTTTTTGAAGTGATAATAAGACCAGCATAATAAGCCCACTCAACAACAGGTAAAAAAGTTTTAATTGACTGCCATAAAAGAGGGCAATTACCACAATAGCTCCCAGATCGTCAATAATGGCCAGTGCTGTAATAAATACTTTTAAAGCAACCGGCACCCGGTTTCCCAATAGGGAAGCGATACCCAGGGTAAAAGCAATATCAGTTGCCATTGGAATGGCCCATCCGCTTGTATACTCGGTTCCTCTGGAGAACTGAGTATAAATGATTGCCGGAATAATCATTCCCCCAATGGCAGCTGCAACCGGTAAAATAGATTGTTTAATCGAGGCTAGCTCACCGATTACCAGTTCGCGCTTGATTTCCATCCCTGCCAAAAAGAAAAATGCAGCCATCAACAAATCGTTAATAACTACAATGATTGAATTGGGTAAATGAAAAAATCCCCATTCAAAAGCATGTTGCTGAGAACCATCAATGCTCAGTTGAAAGAATCGGGTGTAAACTTCTGAAATACCGGGTATATTGGAAAGAACCAATGAAAGAAGGGTAGCCAGCAATAAACTGATACCAATAGAACGGCTATCGTGTATGAATACCTTTAAGGGTTCAATGATAATTTTCCGGACTATTTTTCTCGCAGCCATATAATTTATTTAAAAATAAGCAGATCAAACTTTGATTTCGGTCTTATATTTTCAAGCCATTTAAATCCCCTGATTTTCAAGTCTTCATGATTGGTGTTACGCATAGGATAGGTAGTTCCTTCCAGGTTTCGCAAAAAAACTACCTTCTGGGGTTTACTATCTTCAAAAAATACATCAATAATATCTGCAGTTGATTTGTTTACCCCAATGAAATTCTTTTCTTCATCCAGCGCGTAATAAACATTTTCCGCATTTCCCTTTGCCCGCATATCATGAATTTTCCCATCCAGAAAATTGGCATTGATAGTAGTGCCTTTCAATTGATTATAATAATCAGCGCTGTCTACTTTATTAATAGCCATACTATTCTCAAATACATACAAACGTTCCGGTTTCTTGTTTTTTATAAAAAGATAAATGGTGTCTCCGGTTATCTGATTCTCCTGTGCCCATACAATCGGCTTCTTGAACAAACGGAATACGCTGTCTTTCAATGAATAAAAAAGACTATCCCCCGTTGCCTGAAGGGAGTCTGAAAATATTTTTACATTGTAGTAGGCCTCAAAGAATTTATCAGCACTGTCTTCTTCGTCTTTGGGAATAAGCTTGGTCTGTTTTGAAATGGAATCTAACCCGGAAGCATCCCGAATCTGAGGAACAACACGTTTCTTGGTAAGATCGGAAAGCCTGGCTGAATAAAGGGTATCGGCAGCAATATAAATGGTATCTGCCCCTTGCTTAATTAGCAACAGGGGTTTTTGCGTAGCTACCATTGAATTGGTTTTTTTATTGGTACGGATATTATTGGCAATCATGTCAAATCCCTGAGCAG
>CALEST010000028.1 GCA_937907555.1 uncultured Sediminibacterium sp. | reverse complement strand
CTGGTGTATTTAAACCCCAGCCAAAGCTAGCGTTGTAACTATTTTGGAAACTCTGATAAGAATAACCGGCAACAGCGTTGATTGCATGTACGTTGTTAAAGGTTTTATCAAAAGTGAAATAGTGTTCAATCAAGGTAGACTTAGTTTCCAGGTTTTGTCTGGTAACACGTCCGTTTCCTTGGATTGGATTCTGATAATCTCTACCAAATACATTGATTGTACCACCATAAGCGTTGGCTCCTAAACGAGGATCTGCAAATGCAGTACGCTCAGACTTGGCATTGTCCAAACCTAATACAGCACGGTAAGATAAGCTTGGCGTAATTTGGTAGGTAGCAGATAAATTGGTTAAGAATCTATTTACAAAGTCACGGTCGTCAAAATAAGCCAGCATTTGAACTGGGTTACGCTGATCGCCTGGTTGGTAGAAAGAACCGTCCCTGTTATATATAGGATTGGTTGGATTCAATTGTAAAGCAGCTCCTAACAAAGAACCTTGATAACCAGCATTGTTAGACAATGGAGCGTATTGGTTCTTGGTATTAGAATATGTAATATTTGCTTCTAATTTCAACTTGTCGTTGAATAATTTCTGACCCAGATTAGCACGGGTAGTAATACGCTTAAGACCACTGTTTCTTACAATACCTTGTTGGTCATCATAAGAAGCACTTAATCTTGCAGTAGTTCCCTTGTTGCTGTAAGCCCAGCTAAGGTTATAGTTCTGGGAAATCGCCTGGCGGAAAATTTGGTCTTGCCAATCGGTGCTAGCACCATTGTCAATTCCTCTTACCGCTGCAGCAGCAGCAACTGGATCTGCACCACCATCAATATTAGCTCTCTTAGCTGCTAATAAGAAGTCCTGTGCATTCATCAAATCGTAACGACGAGCAGTGTTTGCTAAACTGGTAGTTGCTCCAAAATTGAAGACACCAGCTTTGCCACCTCTACCTTGCTTGGTAGTGATTAAGATTACACCATTCGCACCTCTGGATCCGTAGATTGCAGCAGCAGATGCATCTTTCAATACAGTAATGCTTTCAATATCATTAGGGTTTAAGAAGATCAATGGGTTTTTAGGAGTAGTACTTCCTTCAACACCACTTGCAGAACCCAATGTACCACCTTGAATCAATGGAACTCCATCGATTACATATAATGGTTCCTGAGCACCACTGATAGATCCGGTACCTCTGATATTAATTGTTGCAGCAGCACCTGGCTCACCTGTTGATGGAGTTACCAACACACCGGGAGTACGACCCTGTAACAATTGATCAGGAGAAGCAATTTGACCTTTGTTAAAGTCCTTCTCCGTTACGCGCGCAACAGAACCTGTTACGTCTTTTGATTTTCTGCTACCATAACCAATTACAACTACATCTGTTAACGCATCAGCGGTAGATGTTAATTTAACATTGGCTGTGTTAGAAGAAGCAACATTCACCTCCACATTACCATACCCTGCGAAAGATATCACAAGTGTTTTGGTTGAAGCAGGAACGTTTAGTTTGAAAGAACCGTCTGCACCCGTCTGGGTACCTGTTGAAGTTCCTTTAGCTACTACAGATGCACCAGCGAGCGGTGATCCGTCTTTTGAGTCAGTTACCTTACCGGTAACCGTTTTTGTTTGCGCATACGAGAAGATGGCAAACAGACAAGCGAAGGCTCCCATTAAAATGGGCCTAGCAAGCAGTCTTAGATTCATAAATGGCAGTTTACTGGTTATTAAGCGTGTACAAAATACACATTTTTTGGTTTAAACAAAATTTTTGTTAATTCTTGTTATAAAAATTAGAAAAATTTGTTCGTCACCTATATATGAATGAATTGTACCTTTTTTTAGACCATTTAACTTTTTAAAAAGTTGCATGAATAAACAATCTTTTTAATAGAAAAAGCGGTGATTATTAACGCAAATATGGATGGATTAGTACGATCTATCCCATTAAAAAAGAATAAAATGTAACAATTTTTCGCAAACGGCAAAATACCGCATATATTAAATAAAAAACCCGCAAATAACCGTGATTAT
>CALEST010000027.1 GCA_937907555.1 uncultured Sediminibacterium sp. | reverse complement strand
GCAGGTTAATGTCTTTATGAGTTAAGGAGAAAAAAGCTACTTCAGCCCCTGACAAAACAAAAGACAGGAAAAACAATAACAATAACACCATTACCATTATGGTAGTGCCTTGTGTTTGCACAGCGCTTAACAAATAGGGGCTATATAATAAATCAACTGCAGGGTGATAATCCAAGGTCACGGATTTTGGTTAAAAGCAAAAATATCGTTTCTGCTACAATTAAAATGGAAGAGATTCATAATCAGGCTCACCTGAACCAGGGCCGGCTGTTCCATCCATTTTTTTATCCAGCATAATTAAATTATCTGCTACTACTTCTGTTGCAAACTTTTTATTGCCTTCCTTGTCTTCCCAGCTTCGGGTTCTTAATCTTCCTTCTATATAAATCAAGCTGCCCTTATGTAAATATTTTTCAGCAAGATCAGCCAGACCTCTCCACAACACCACTGTATGCCATTCCGTTTGTGAAACCAGTTTGCCCGTTCTGTCCTTGTATGTTTCGGTGGTAGCCAATGGAAACTTTGCAACTCCAATATTTCCTTCCAACTGCTGTATATCAGGGTCTTTCCCCAGATTGCCAATTAGCATAACCTTGTTAACTCCGCGCATATGCATTTGATTTAGGTAATTTGCTTCTTAAAAATACCCATTTTTTATTTATTTACCATCAACGGGCTTTTTTAAGAGGAATTGCTTCCAGATAAGCAGTGATGATTCTGGGAAAGGCAAATTCACCCATTTCTTTTTCTTGAATCCAATCCATGCTTTTCAATGCAATTGGCACAGAGGGTAAATCAATATGGATAAACTGCGCAGTAATCTGTTGGTGCGTCAATTGCTGAACCTGGACTTCTGAGATGGATTTTACCTTTGCCGATACAATTGCCAGATGCTGTTCCAGCCATTCCTTTACTTGTTCTGTAGTCCAATGGATTGCCTTTTCAGATTCATACAGATAAAACTCGTTCAGCCCCTGCCAGATATCTTTCTGCCTTCTTTGCCTTATGGCCAGATATGCTTTGTTGTGAAAGATAAAATAGGTGAACCATCTCTTCTTTTTGGTGATTGTCTTGGATTTTACTGGTAACTGATTTACCTGACCGTTCAAAAAAGCCGCACAATGCCTGGATAGTAAACAGGAACCACAGAGAGGTGCAGCCGGCTTACAGACCGTTGCTCCAAAGTCCATAATAGCCTGATTATAAAGTCTCGGATTTTCAGCATCCAGAAGAGACAAAGCATATTCTTCAAATTCTTTCTTTCCCGCATTGGTATCTATAGGCGTTTCAATTCCGGCATAACGTGAAATTACCCGGAAAACATTTCCATCCAACACCGCATAGGGTTGATTATAGGCAAAAGATGCAATAGCTGCTGCTGTATACGGTCCTACCCCCTTTAATTGTATAATTTGATGGTAATCTTCCGGGAAGATACCTCCCAGTTCAAAACTGATATAGCGGGCTGTATGTATCAGATTCCGGCACCGGCTATAATAACCCAGGCCTTCCCACATTTTGAGTACTTTCTCGTCTGCTGCATGGGCCAGATCTACAATGGTTGGAAAAGCAGCCACAAAACGATTATAGTATTCCAATCCCTGCGACACCCTTGTTTGTTGCAACATTACCTCACTAAGCCAGATTTTATAGGGATCTTTTTCCCCCTTCCAGGGCATATTTCGTTGATTTTTATCCTGATTCCAACTCATTAGTTGTCTGGTAAAAAACCGCTTTGAATCCTCTTTTGTTTCGTTATTATTCCTCATAAAGGGTTGTTTCAGGAAGGAAATAGTTAATATATAATCAAATTTACAACTGTAACTAATTGAATGATTTGATACTGTCTTGAAAAACAATTCCCGTTTTTTTGGGTAATTCAGCTTTTTTTAGTTACTTTAATTCAAATACCTATTAAAAAAACAATTAATAATGAGAAAATCAGATCTCATCAACAACATTTCTGAAAAAACAGGCATACCAAAAGTAGATGTTTTGGTTACACTGGAGACAATGTTCAAGGAGGTAAAGGAGAGTCTTTCTCAAGGCCAAAACATTTATATACGTGGCTTTGGTAGCTTTATTACCAAAAAAAGAGCGGCCAAAATTGGTCGTAACATTAAAAAAAATGTAGCAGTTGAAATCCCTGAGCATTTCATTCCTGCCTTTAAACCTGCCAAAGAATTTGTAAGTGAGGTGAAAAGCAAACGTAAGTAGTTACCTTTGCAGAAACTGAACTTTCCGTGAAAAAACAACAATACGTTCTTTCTGCTCTTGCGCTTTTACTTTGTTTTGCTTTGTATTTTGGCGGTAAAACCGTACCAGACAAGTCCGCAGTTACACATTCTGAAGATGACGGACACGATCATTCAGCTGATTCCCCCCAGAAAATAGACATCAATACCCTTTTAACCGCCGCAAAGGAAAGTATTACTCCATCTCAATCCCAGCGATTGACGGCATTGGAAAATTCCGTTACCAGAGGGGGTGTAAAAGATCAGCAAATACACGCTTATCATGAAATAGCCCGTTTCTGGCTCGACTCTGCCAGAAAGTTCGATTTATACGCATATTATACTTCTGAGGCTGCGAAGTTGGAAAATTCTGAAAAAAGCCTCACCTTTGCCGCCCGCTTGTTTTTAGACAGGTTAATGATGTCTGGTGATCCAGCCATGCAGAACTGGTTGGCGAGCAATGCGAAAGTTCTTTTAGAAAATGCCCTTAAAATCAATCCTGCAAATGATTCAAGCAGTATTGGACTGGGTGCCTGCTACCTTTTCGGAAATATCAGTACCAACCCTATGGAAGGAATTACACTGATTAAGAAAGTGGTAGACAGAAATCCGGATAATACTTATGGGCAAATGATGCTTGCACTGGGTGGTAAGAAAAGCGGACAATACGACAAAGCGATTGAGCGATTTTTACTAATAGTGAAAAAGGAACCCGAAAACATTGAAGCTATATTTCATATAGCTGAGTGTTACGACCTTAAAGGAGACAAAGCCAACGCCATTGTTTTTTATGAAAAAGCAAAGGAACTGGTTAAGATACCTCAGGCAAAGGAAGAACTCAGTAACCGAATCATGGAATTGAAAAAATAATTTATTGTTTAACTATTTAAATCTCTTTGTATGCCTTGTGGTAAGAAAAGAAAGCGTCATAAAATTGCGACGCACAAAAGAAAAAAACGTCTAAGAAAGAATCGTCATAAGAAGAAGAAATAGTTAGTTCTTCTCTTGAAAATATTAAAAAGCATTGCACTGCCGTGCAATGCTTTTGATACTTATCTACTGTTTGCTGTTGCCTCCAGAATTTCTGCAACTTTACTCCTCCTCCTTATTCAGCAGCAATAAATAGTTTAAGTAGATGTCAGGTCCTGCAATTAGGTTCCTGTCCTTGTATTTTAAAGTTGCAAATCTGTGAACAAAGAATTAATTATAAATGCTGGTCCAACCGGCGTGGAAATAGCTTTACTGGAAGATAAAAAGCTGGTAGAACTTCATAGCGAAAGTGCGGATATGAACTTTGCTGTGGGTGACCTTTACCTGGGAAAAGTTAAAAAATTAATCCCCGGGCTGAACGCTGCTTTTATTGATGTGGGATACGAAAAAGACGCTTTTCTTCATTACACCGATCTTAGCCCTTATGCCAGATCAATCATCAAGTACACCCAGATGGCCATTCACGACAAAGAGCCAAATGGGTTTGATTTTTCAAAATTTCAGACTGAACCTGAAATTATTAAAACAGGAAAAATCAATGAAGTACTGAATGGGAAGCCAAATGTACTGGTGCAGATTCTTAAAGAACCTATAGCAGCAAAAGGTCCCAGATTGAGTTGTGAGATTTCCCTGCCCGGGCGATTCGTGGTTGTTACCCCATTCAATGAAATTGTTGCAGTTTCTAAAAAAATTCATTCCGGAGAAGAACGTAAGCGTCTGCATAAAATAGTAGAAGCGATCCGTCCTAAAAACTTTGGCATTATAGTTAGAACTGCTGCGGAAGGAAAAAGTACTGCAGAATTGCACCAGGATCTTTTAGGAATAATTGAAAACTGGAATAGTATTCAGAAAAAGCTGAAAGGAGCTGTTGCTCCTGTGAGAATTCTTAGTGAGGAAACAAAAACCACCAGTATTCTGCGCGATCTTTTATCAGCAGACTTCAATAAAGTAGTGGTGAATGATCAAACTATTTTTACAGATACACAATCTTATATTCAACGCATTGCCCCGGATAAGCAGGATATCGTTAGTCTTTACCAGGGAAATGGGTTGCCCATTTTTGACCATTATGGCATTACCAAACAGGTAAAAAGCTCATTTGGCAAAACAGTGAATCTACCCAGTGGTGCGTATTTAATTATTGAACATACGGAAGCACTTCACGTAATTGACGTGAATAGCGGGTATAAAAGTGTCAGCAATAACCAGGAAGAGAATGCGCTTCAAACCAATATGGAAGCGGCCGAAGAAATTGCCAGACAATTAAGGTTAAGAGATATTGGTGGCATTATTGTAGTTGATTTTATTGACATGAAACTTCCTGACAATAAGAAGAAATTACAGGAAGCCATGGAAGAGTTCATGAAAACAGATCGCGCTAAACACTCGGTTCTTCCTATTTCTAAATTTGGCCTGATGCAGATAACGCGTCAGCGTATGCGTCCTGAAGTAAATATCAATACTTCGGAAAATTGCCCTGTTTGTAAAGGTTCTGGTAAAATAACTTCCAGCCTTCTGCTAGAAGATGAAATTGAGAAGCGCCTTTCTTATTTAACTTCTCATGCTCACAACAACCTTACGCTGGTTGTAAATCCAATTGTGTACTCGCATCTTACCAAAGGATTGTTCTTCAGCTCCATCATTAGAAAATGGAATAAGAAGTTTAAAACAAAAATCAAGATCAAAGCCAACACCAATTACCATATTGTTGAATTCCGTTTCTTTAACGAACACGAAGAGGAAATAAAACTGTAAGCTTGGGACTAGCATTATAACAATGTAATGTCTTACAGATGCTCCAGATAAGAATAGCCTTCATACCTCATAAAAC
>CALEST010000026.1 GCA_937907555.1 uncultured Sediminibacterium sp. | reverse complement strand
AGAATGGATAATGGACCAGAGTTTATATCTAGGCTAATCCAATCGTGGAGTAAGGCCAATGAAATTGAGTTCCACTATATTCAACCAGGTAAGCCATCACAGAACGCCTACGTTGAAAGATTCAATAGAAGCTTCCGTGGCCATGTATTGGATGCCTATTCATTTGATAACCTAAATCAAGTAAGAGAAATTTCGGATGCATGGATAGAGGATTACAACAACCATCGACCACATGATGCACTTGGAGGATTACCACCAAGGGTATACCGAGAAAAACAAAACCAGTCTAATGGGCTTCTTTTCGCTTCGGCTTCGCCTACGCTACAATCAGCCCATTAGCAATAAAAGAAAAAATATTTATACGTTTAACACGTACTCAAAATGGGAAGCCTACCTTCGGCATCCAATATTTGATATAAATAAGCCTTATTTCAGACGGATGCGTCCTGTTTAAATCCCAATAGTGTAAGATATTAACTGCTTCGCTAAAAATAAAAGGAATTAATCAATTGATTTACAGTTAATTATATAAGTTCATAACAAGAGAATAGCTGCATCTTTCGTCAATAAGGGGAGCTTAAATTATAAAAGTCTATAATACTCCCCAAATTCGATACCAAAGTATCAGGATGTTAAGTTAATGATTGGTTGTTAAAACTGTAGTAAATTTTTGTGATTTAATGGATTGTTCAAATCTGTCATTGGGTGTTTGTTTAGTAGTGTGATGTATTTTTTGTTGGTAATAGCCGATATGGTCTTGAACTCCTTCAAAAAGTTCAAGGCCATCTTCGGCGGGGTTAAGGAAGATGTAATTGTACTTCAAGGATTTCCAGAATCTTTCGATCCAAACGTTATCAAGCGCTCTTCCTTTACCGTCCATTGATATTTGAATGGAATTTTCTTCTAAGAAGTGGATCCAGTCGGTACTAGTGTATTGACTTCCCTGGTCGGTATTTACAATTTCTGGTTTGCCATGTTCAAGTATGGCTGTTTCCAAAATACGTTTGCACCATTGGCTACTCATGGAGTTGCTGATGCCCCAGCCCATTATTTTTCTGCTGTAGACATCAATAATGGCACTCATGTACATGAAACCCTGTTTCATGGGTATGTAAGTAATATCGGTACACCATACTTGATTGGCTCTGTTAATGTTTAAGCCCCTCAAAAGGTAGGGTCGGATAAATTCCCTTAAACCACTCTTGGTAAGGTTCTTGCGCCTGTAAATGGTTTCCCTTCCCATGATGCGCAGTAGCCTTCGGATTCTTTTGGGGCCAATGGGAAACGACTTTGAACGCAGCAAATGCACGATGGAATTTACGCCTTCGGTTGGGTGGTTCAATAAGTGTTTGTCCATCATTTCCATCATCTTGAGGTTTTCTGGCTTTTCGGGTGCTGGTTTATAATAAAGACGGCTTCTATTAACTGATAACAGTTCACATTGGCGTCTAACAGAGATCTTTTTCAACCGGGGTTGTATCAGATTGGCTCGAAGGGTTATATTCCCAGTTTCTTGCAACTTTTTTTTAAAAATTCATTTTCCACCTTCAGCTTACCAATCTCAGCATAAAGCGCTTGTGAGTTGTCCTCTTCAATAGTAGCATTATGGCCCTTATCAAAAACAGATGCCATGTTTTCCAGGAATTCAGCTTTCCATTTCGATATCATTACTGGATTGACTTCAAACTTACTGGCTAGTTCAGCTAAAGTTTGCTGATTCTTAATGGCTTCAAGTGCTACTTTGGCCTTGAAGGAAGGTGCGAATTTGCGGCGTGTTTGCTTTTTCATTTGTGATAGTTAAATTAGGAATTTTTTTAACTAACACTCTGGTCTTATTTTCGGGGAGTATTATATACTACCTTATATTTAACAGAAAAGACTAAATTAGTTGTTGCTAAAACTTTAAAAGAGTTTGAAGAATTGCTAACTGAGTATAATTTTTTCAGAGTACATAATTCTCATCTGATTAATCTTTCGTTTATTAAGTTTTATAATAAAGGCAAAGGTGGTACAGTTCAATTGACAGATGGATCAGAAGTTGAAGTATCAACTAGGCGAAAAGAAGCATTTATTTCAAAAGTGATGAAATCTGATTAATTTTTCACCTCAACCACTCCATATAATTTTCTGAATGAATAAGTTTTGTTTCTACCGGTTTGTACTGTTCAACAAATGATTTAGAAAACTTTGCTTTTGTTGCTGAACTCCATTTAAATTCATACGCACAAATTTCGCCGTTATACTCTTCAACATAGTCTATTTCAGCGCCATCTTTTGTTCGCCAGAAATAGCGATTACAATATATTTTTTTCGCTGATAAATATTTGGTTCTTTCTGCTAGTAAATAATTTTCCCATAAGGCACCAATATCATTTCTTAGTTCAATTGGCTGAAACTGATTAATGACTGCATTTCTTAAACCATTATCATAAAAATATATTTTCCGACTTTTGTTTAACTCGTTTCTCAAATTTCTATTAAAGCTCCCTAGCCTGTATATTACAAATGCTTTTTCTAATAAGTTAATATAGCGTTCAACGGTTGCTGAATTTAATCCTGCTATTTGTCCTAATTCATGATAGGATACCAATTTGCCTACTTGAAGTGCAATGGCTTGTATGAGTCGTTCTAATTTATCAGGTTTATGAATATTTTCCCAGGTCAGAATATCTTTATATAGGTATGCACTTGAAATTTCTTTTAGGATAGTTTGTTGATTGCCTTCACCCAATACTACTTCTGGATAATAACCGTATAATAACCTTTGCTTTAACAATCTGTTTTCCGTAAAAGCTGTATGATAATTACACATTTCATCATAGCTCAATTGAAACATTTGCAGCTCCCATTTTCTACCGGTTAATGGCTCATTTAATTTATTCGCTAATTCAAAAGCAGATGAACCAGATAGTATTAATGTTATATTGGGTAATCTGTCTGTGATGATTTTTGCCGTTAAACCAATGTTTTCAATTCTTTGTGCTTCATCTATTACTAAGGTTTTATTAGTACCTAATTGATTTTTTAAAACTGTCTCATTTGGATTACTCAGTTGTTGACGTGTATCCGCATCATCTCCATACAACCACAAAGCATCTGAAAACAGTTGTTTAAGTAAAGTTGTTTTGCCAACTTGCCTTGCCCCAATTAATAGAATCGCTTTTTTGGTGGGTTGTATATGGGTTATTTGGTCACCTAAATAACGGGAAATCATACTCAAATATAGCGAGTTATTTATATCAAAACACTAAAAATAAGCGATATCTTTATAATCAATTATAAAAAAGAGGCATTTTTATCGTGTTTTAATTTGAAATACCTAGCAGAATAAAGCGTAATCAATACCCCCGCCACAGACAAGCCCATTACACTATTCGAAAAGAAATGCACCCAATTCAATTGAACTTTAAAAATTTCTTTGCTCAATAAGACACTCACACTTCCCAAGTAACCAAAAGAGTCGGCTACATAAATTAAGAAACCCGCATTGCCGGTAAATTGAAATGCAGCAATCATGCGCTCAAAATACACTGCATTGAAGGGGATATAAACCATGTATAAACCCAAGCCTACCAGGGTCATCCACCAGATGGGGGCAAGCCCTCCACTGCTGAACAACCAGGTACTCAATCCCGCAACAATAAAGCCCAGCATGATAAAAACATGAGAAAGCATAAATGCCTTAAAACTGTTTTTGATCAGCACCATGCTGCCTATCAAAACCAGAATAACCAGTGTAATGGGGGTTTCTGTTTTAGAAAATATGGCAGGTTGATTTAAATAGCCCATTTCCTTCCACATGTCTGCACTAAAATTGTCTCTAATGTCTCTGAAAATAGTGGCAAAAGCATAGATGATAACGGCCGCAACAATACCTGGAAAAAAATGCCGAATAAATTTTTTTCTGTCTGCTGCAGTCATGGGTGTTCGGTTCATGCGTAAGGCAATATCTTCTTCAGTTGGCGGAGGAATTTGTTCCATGAGGTAAATAAACAACAGTAGAGGAAGTGCAAAAACCAGCCCAGTAACAAAGGGAACCCAGAACTCAGATATATTCCATTCCACCATCAGCCAGCCCCCAACCGACTTTACAAAACCCGATGAAAAAATAAAGCTAACTGCTAGTGCTGCGCCAATAAAATCGGTGGTTTTTCTCCCCTCGATATAAGAAAAAATAACGCCCCACAACATACCCAGTGGAAACCCGTTCATGAAAAGAAAAACAATATTGAATGGCGCAGGAGTTAACGCAAATAACAACCAGGCCAACCAGGAAATTCCTACCAAGGTCAACACATTTTTATTGCGACCCATACGTTTGAGTTCTGCAATGAATTTAATTCCATAAAACTTGGCCATCAAGTACCCAAGCATCTGGCTTAGTACCAACAATGTTTTATAACCCAGGCCCCAGTATGCCATGCCATCAAACGTGCAAACCGTAAAGGATTTGCGAAAACCAAAAATCATGGTATAACTTAAAAAAGCAACGACGGCTGCGTAGATACCTGTTTTTAAGCTGCTGTTGGTAAGGATGGAATTATTTTTCAAGGGCATTCTTTCTACCGATAAATATAAGCCACTCATCCTTAGTTTTTGGCAATTGCACCTTTATTTAGGAAATTACCGCTTCCTAAAACTAAATTCCTTTATGAGAAAATTACTCTTAGCCTTTGTGGGTATTGCAGCCAGTTTTGCTGTGT
>CALEST010000025.1 GCA_937907555.1 uncultured Sediminibacterium sp. | reverse complement strand
ACCCAGTTTTAATCTGATGTTTATGAATCTGAACTGAATTTTGCCAGAAGATGCCTGATCGGTTCATGGCCGAGTGTTCTCTGTATCCGTCCTGCGATAAACGATGCAAATGAAGGATTGAGCTCCACTTTCTGGTATTGAATTGCTGAGTAATTTGTTGCTGATTGTATCCATAGGATCCGGCACTCATTTCAATCCTGGTCCTATGCTCAGGCTTCTCTGCAAATGCTGTATTTTGTTTCATCAGCAATACCCCACCGGTACCTGCTCCATACATACTGGAAGCAGGTCCCTTGGCCACTTCAATCTGATCAAGCTGGGTAAGATCTATCAGATTCAAATAAGTATTCCCGGTAGCATCTGTAAATGGAATCTGATTCCAGTACACTTTTATATTCCTAATACCAAAAGGAGATCTTAATAAACTACCTCTAACAGATAAGCGATAACTTCCAGGAGAACGCTCTTCCATTCTGATACCAGGAACACGGTTTAATACGGGTAATGCAGAAGCAGCAGAAAAGGATTGAAAATCCTTTTGTCCTATAATAGAAACAGCTGCAGGTGCTTCCTTCCACTTAACCCTGCTATTGAAAACAGTAACCACCACATCCTGCAAGGGCTTGTCAGACGAAATAGTAGAATCCTGTGCCATTGAACGCTTACAAAACAATAAGCATAAACCTGTAACTACAGCTGTTTTAAAAATCATAATGAGGATAGCTATCAAATAACAAAGCCCGAAATGAATCGGGCTTTATCTGTTCATGTCTTATTTTATTTCTTCATGTACATTACATCTTTTACCAGCTTAACCGTTCTGGTTACATCCGGCACTGCCAATGCAGTTAAATTAGGCGCATAGTGCATGGGGGCATCAGCGCTGGTAATTCTTCTGATAGGCGCATCCAGATAATCAAACCCTTCTTTCTGAATACGGTAACTGATTTCTGAAGAAACAGATGCAAATGGCCATTGCTCTTCTACAATAACCAAACGATTCGTTTTCTTTACGCTTTCCAAAATGGTCATCCAATCCAGCGGTCTGATGGTTCTCAAATCAATCACTTCCGCACTCACCCCTTCCTTAGCCAGTTCCTCAGCAGCACCCAATGCTACTTTCATCATCTTATTGAAAGACACGATTGTAACATCGGTACCTTGTCTTTTAACATCCGCCTTGCCCAATGGGATATAATATTCTTCGTCAGGTACTTCAGATTTATCACCATACATTACTTCACTTTCCATGAACATAACAGGATCTTCTTCAAAACGGATTGCCTGTTTCAATAACCCTTTTGCATCATATCCGTTGGAAGGAGAAACCACTTTCAATCCTGGTATATTGGCATAATAGCTTTCGAAAGCTGTTGAATGCTGTGCACCCAATTGACCTGCACTACCATTGGGCCCTCTGAATACAATAGGACAACCAATTTGCCCACCACTCATCGCAAGCATTTTTGATGCGGTATTCAGAATCTGGTCCATGGCCAATACAGCAAAGTTCCAGGTCATGAACTCAACAATGGGTCTCAATCCATTTTGAGCTGCACCCACACCAACAGCTGCAAATCCCAACTCAGCAATAGGAGTGTCAATTACACGCTTATCGCCAAATTCGGCCAGCATACCCTGACTTACTTTGTATGCTCCATTGTATTGAGCTACTTCTTCACCCATTAAGAATACTCTTTCATCTCTT
>CALEST010000024.1 GCA_937907555.1 uncultured Sediminibacterium sp. | reverse complement strand
GCCCTTGTTTGGGAGATGAAATAATCCATACGGCGGGAACCGGGCGTTGCCCGGTTTTATCGCTGGGTTTAATGGTTTCTTTTCCGTTAATCAGCATGGTGCTGCTTCCGCCACCATCTAAATTCAAGGCTTCTATACAACCAACAGATTGTAAAAGTCTGGCCAATTGAATTAAACTAGCACCTTCTGCTATGCCAGGATTTCTTCCTTCCACTACCATAACTATCAAATAGCCATCCGTTGTATATCCCATGGCAGTTCGGGGATGCTTGTCGTTAATCTGATTGCCAGGGAAACGAATTTCTTCGTTATTGCTGATGCGGATTTGTCCATCCTGAATCAATACCGGACCACCCGCAACAGCAGTCTGCATTCTCCATTTTTTAAACTCATGCTTAACAGTAAGAGAGGCTGCATTCACAGTTGCATTACTGTCTTTAAAAAAAGGAACCACCGTTTGTGAAGCCAGCGGATACTGCTTGCTACTATCTGTATACAACCAGGCTATATCTGCTCTTCTGTTCTTAGCAATACCAATGGCACTGGCGAATGCATGACGATAGGTTAGTGTATCTTTTCCTTTTCCTGGCAAACTGTGGACATTGTATGCTACCAGTTTTCCCTCCTGTACAACTGCATTTAAATTTCTGTTCTGTACAAACTCAAAAAAAGTAGTATTCACCACCAGAAATGGTTCATCGTTTTGTTGGTAATATTCAGAAGGAGTAAACCTTTTTCCATTTCCCACTTTAGTGGTAAAAAACAGATTCTGGTTCTTTAAGGGCACTTTACAATAAAAGGCTTTATTGGGTTTGCCTTCCAGCGAATCATTGCTATAAAACAATTCAACTCCCTTCGGCAAAGGGCCAAAGACAGTGTCAACTTTAACCCATGAATACTGAGCAAATCCTGTAAAAGGAAACAAAAGACATAACAACAATAACCTATGCATGAATGGCTTTTTCCGTTAGCCATTTGTTCTTGCCATATCCAGGAATCACATGTTTTTCACTATGGTAGGAAGAACGAACCAGCGGACCACTTTCCACATAATCAAAACCAATTGTGTATCCGATTTCGCGTAGTTCGGCAAATTCATCCGGATGAACAAAGCGCTGTACAGGTAAATGTTTCTTGGTAGGCTGAAGATACTGTCCAAGTGTAATTACATCAGTACCCACTTCTACCAGGTCTTTCATGGTCTGAACCACTTCTTCCTTGGTTTCACCCAGTCCCAGCATGATACCGGTCTTTGTTCTCATGCCTCCTTTCTTCAAGGTCTCCAATACTTCCAGGCTTCTTCTGTATTTGGCCTGAATTCTAACCTGACGGGTAATTCTTTCCACCGTCTCCATATTGTGACTAACTACCTCAGGTGCCGCATCAATGATTCTTTGTATCTGATCCTTGAATCCTCTGAAATCGGGAATCAGGGTTTCCAATGTGGTTTCCGGATTTAATGCTTTCACCGCTTTAATGGTATTGTACCAGATAATAGAGCCCCCGTCCTTCAACTCATCTCTGTCTACACTGGTAATAACCGCATGCTTCACTTTCATCAGGTGAATGGCTTCTGCTACTCGCTGGGGTTCATCAAAATCAACCGCAAGCGGTCTTCCGGTTGCCACCGCACAGAACCCACAACTTCTTGTACAGATATTGCCCAGAATCATGAAAGTAGCCGTTCCTTCTCCCCAGCACTCCCCCATATTGGGGCAATTGCCACTTTCACAGATTGTATGTAGTTTATGGGTATCCACCAAACCTCTCACGTGCTTATAACTCTCACCAATTGGCAATTTAACTCTCAGCCAATTGGGCTTTTTTAAAGGGGTATCGCTGGATACAATAGTATCTTGGGGTATCTTGGGTACAACAGGTAATTCTTGCATGCGCTTCAGTTCTAGGGCACAAAATTAACTACTTTCTTCTACCGAACGTAAATGCTGCGTAAGCATTAAAGAAGAAGTTCTTTTCCGGGTTTAACAAAAGAATTGGCATTTTCTGGGAATAATAGGAAGCATTGATACCCACATCAATGGCAGAAAGCAATTCATTGTAACGGCCGTAGTCAAAACGAAGGGCGAATTTGGCATGGGCGCCGGGCACAAATTTAATTTCATTGAACCCTTTGAACAATCCGCCTCTGCCCAAAATTGAATTGGGGTCCAGAAAAGTTGCTTCATTCGTTCCATCATATTTAATCTGTGTTCTTTCTCCTGTCTGAAAGTTCTGAACATCCAGATAATAAGGTTTTAACAAACCGGCACTTAATCCGGCGCCATAAATGGCAGAGACTGCAATTCCGTTTTTATTTCCTTTACCGCCTAATAATTTCTGTTGACCTAAGCCAAGGTTGAGATAATAGAAATTGTTCTGTTTTCCATAGATATAGTTGGAAATTAAAATAAAACCGCCAGAGGAAGAAAGGGTAGGTATCCGCTCTTCTTTTGGATGCTTTCTTTCCCCAAATTCCAACCACCAGAGATTGGTGGATGTAATGGATTTATATTTTCCTTTTTCAAACTTAAGCCCCCAGCCATCTGTGTTTAAATTGAAGCTGAAAGCATTCTGCTTGTTGAATATCAATGCTCCTTCTTCTTCCTGTTTAATTAACTGGTTTATTTTCTCTCTTCTTTCTTCTTTCTTTTGCGCACGCTGCATAGCAGCTTCAGAAAGTTGTTTTTTCTGTGCCATTAATCCAGTTCCCGACAAGAGACAAATCACGAAAAATAGTTTCTTCACTTCCATTTAATTTGATAGATGTAAATTTAAAGCAAAATTGATGCAATGACTTCACAAATTATTTATACCAGCGACTTAAGAACCACTGCCACCCATTTACAAAGCGGTTCTTCTATTGAAACCGATGCTCCAACCGACAACAAGGGAAAAGGGGAAAGGTTTTCCCCTACCGATTTAGTGGCTACTGCACTGGCTTCCTGTATGATAACCACCATGGGTATCAAGGCCCAGACCATGGACAATATTGTACTGGACGGAACCAAGGCAGATGTTACCAAAGTTATGTACCCGGATCCTCGCCGAATTGGCAAAATCATTGTACATATTCAATTTCCTGAATCCTTAAAAAACCTGAGCGATAAGGAAAAAACCATTTTGGAAAACACTGCCAGAACCTGTCCGGTAGAACGGTCTTTACATCCCGATCTGGAACTGGAACTTACTTTCAGCTGGTAAAAGATACGGAAAAGGGAGAGGCTGCTGCTTACAAAACAGGCAGCGCCTTCACAACCCTGCTTACCGGCAAACCCATCACATTGTAAAAGTCTCCGTTAATTGCGGCGATTCCAATCACCCCAATCCATTCCTGTATTGCATAAGCACCTGCTTTATCATAAGGCTTATACTGGTCTACATAATGCGCTATCTGTACCTGCGTTAATGCATGAAACTGCACCTGGGTAATTTCAGAAAAAGCAATTTCTTTCTCCTTATCTAAAATAACTACCCCGGTAATAACCCTATGTTGCTGACCAGACAATCTGGAGAGCATGGCAATGGCATCGGCTCTGTCTTTGGGCTTATTGATAATCTCATTGTTTAATACCACCACCGTATCTGCGGCCAGGTAAACAGGTGTGTCAAAGTCACGACCTTCTGTTCTCCGTTTTTCTTTTACAGCAAGCGCTTTTGCGCGGGCAATATGAATTGGAATTTCTGCAGGATCCATCTCGGTGGAAAAGCTTTCGTCTGTTTCCACAACTTCTATTGTGAAATGAATTTCTGCCCATTCCAGCAACTGTTTTCTTCTTGGGCTTTGAGAAGCCAGTATCAATGGTCTTTGCATGTTAACTATTCATAAAATTGAAAGAATGCCATCGAAAGAATACCGGTGAACATTACCCATTTTATCAGGGTACTTAAACGATGATAATCCTCTGGTGTATACGCTTTGTATAACTTTTGTGCAATTACTACAAGGGGTACTATAATAAATAACAAACAATATAAGGCACTATGCCACCAACCCAGGCCCAATACATAAAATTGCAAAATCAGTAATGCTGCAATTAATACAACCAGCCATACGGCAACAAATACCTTGGTGGCACGAATTCCCCAGACGATGGGCATGGTTTTACAACCATATTTCTGGTCGCCTTCTACATCTTCCATATCTTTTACCACTTCCCTAACCAGTGAAATGATAAAGGCAAATGCTGCATATAAAACAGTTAATCGAAAGAACCTCACTTTGGCATGATCCAGCCCCAGCATTTCCTGCATCACCAAAGGGTATTTGGCAAAAAATAAAATGATAATTACCCAGGCTGTTAATAAAGAAATAAGCACATTTCCAATCAATAACTGCTTTTTGAAATTGGTGGAATACAACCACAACAATAAAATTGCTGCCAGATTACCTAGTACCAGATGCCAGTATTGCTGAATCGGCAAGGCCAGGGCTGTAAAAAACAAACCAGCAAGGCTTAATGTCATATGCCAGAAAATGACCCAACGCCGATTGATGATTACATTCACCACCATTTTTTCCGGCTTGTTAATCTGGTCTATATTCTGATCGAAATAATCGTTGATGATGTACCCTGCAGCAGCAATCAAAACAGAAGCGAGTACCAATTGTATAAAGGAATTTGAAAATAAAGCTGATCCGTTCGGAGGATACACGCGACCATAAATAGCCCATTCAAATAAACACTGTGTAATAACAATGAAAACCAGATTGGGCCATCGGATTAATCTTAAGAATGCCGCGATAAGTTTCAAAAGCTAGCTTATTTTTTAGTGCCTATTGGGCCCTGAGTGTAAAATCTTCGTTCCAGTCATTCCTTAGTTTCATGACTTTTTCAATCACTTCTCTCACACAGCCCGTCCCTCCGTATTTATCCGAAATAAAATAAGACACTGTTTTTATTTCAGTTACTGCATCAGCCGGACAAACCGCAACTCCCGCCCATTGCATACAGGGAAGATCGGGAATATCGTCTCCCATGTACAGACATTGCTGTTGATTTTCTTCAGCGGTTCCAATCAATTCTTGTAACAAGGATAATTTGTCTGTCACTTGCATATAGACTTCCTTTACCCCTAGTTTGTTCAGCCGATCCATTACTTCAGGAGAATGCCCTCCTGAAATAATAATCACACGGTATCCTTTTTTTACAGCCAGCTGCAGTGCATATCCGTCTTTTATATTCATCCTGCGTGCCATGAGTCCGTTAGGCATAACCAATAAAGTGCCATCGGTTAACACTCCGTCAACGTCGAATACAAACGTGTTGATTAAACTGAACTTTTCCAATATCTTATTTTTGGTTGTCTCTCCATTCATACACCCAGGCACTCTGAATCATTTCCAGATGACCTTCCGTGCTTTGCTCACGGGTTCCCTCAAAACCAGGGATTTCCAGAATCCATTCCAATAAATCGGTAAAACGGATTCTGTATATTTTTGCTTCCGTGAAATCGTCTCCGAAACGCTCGTACAATTTCATGGCTATATCTTCGTGGTCATTCCAGTGAATGGGTGGCTCAAAATGGCTCATATGATTTCTTTAAAATGCTTCAATAAATTTTTATTCTCCTAAAAACTGCGTCTGATCGGGTAAGGTAACACTGACTTTACCGGTACCTGGCTGTAATACACACTGGCA
>CALEST010000023.1 GCA_937907555.1 uncultured Sediminibacterium sp. | reverse complement strand
ATTCAAGATAACCCCACAATCTACTGAAACTACATCTTTATCAGTAAAAAACTTATCAGATGGAATGCCGTGAACCACAGCATCGTTTAATGACATACACAAACTAGCCGGGAATCCTCTATAACCCTTAAAACCAGGAATACCACCATGGTCTCTAATAAACTCCTCAGCCGCTTTATCAATACTCTTTCCCGATTTACCTACTTTAAGGTTTTCGGCAACATAAGCCAATGTTCTACTAACAAGCAAATTACTTTCACGCATTAACTCTATCTCCTCATTAGTCTTATAATATATCATAGACTAAATTACATTCCTGCTCCTATAGTTATACCCTGATTTCCTCTACCCTGAATTCTACCTGACTTAACTAAGCCATCATATTTTCGCATCAATAAATAACTTTCTATTTGCTGAAGCGTATCCAATACTACACCAACTAATATAAGCAATGATGTTCCTCCAAAGAAATAAGCAAAAGCTGTATTTACTCCTGCAAATGCAGCAATTGCAGGAAGTATCGCTACCATACCAATAAATATGGCTCCTGGTAAAGTTATTCTGGTTGTTAATGCATCAATATAATCCTGAGTATCCTGACCCGGCTTAATCCCAGGTATGAATGAATTCATTCTCTTTAGATACTCAGCGTATTGCTGAGGATTAACTATTAAAGCTGTGTATACATAAGTGAAAATTACAATCAATATAAAAAACACAGCATTATATGCCAGTGACATTGGGTCATTTAAGGCAAGCAATAAATCACTTTGTGTGCCTGCACTGCTAGTTGCCCACTGTGCAGCAGTCAGAGGTAAAAACATGATTGCCTGAGCAAAAATAATCGGCATAACACCGGCGGCACTTAACTTTAAATTTATAAAATCATTTGCTGAACCACCAGCTACATCACCTGCAGCTCTACCCACCATTCTTTTGGCTGCCTGAATAGGAATTTTCCGTACGCCCTGCACAACAAGAATGGTAGCTATGATTACAAAGAACCACACAATAAACTCTAGAATAAGAGGTATCCATCTGTTATTTGATATCTGTCCAAGAATCTCAGCAACAATTGCCTGAGGTAATCTAGCAATGATACCTACCATGATCAACAATGAAATACCATTACCAATACCTCTGTCTGTTATTTTCTCTCCAAGCCACATTGCAAAAATAGTACCAGTGGCAATTATTATCATATTACTAAACCAAAAAATACCAGGATTAATACTTGTATCGACAGCTCCAGGCGTTGTCTTCAACATCAATAAGTAACCACTTCCCTGAACAAGTGTAATCAGAAGAGTTAAAAATCTAGTGATTTGATTGATCCTTTTCCTTCCGGATTCCCCCTCCTTTTGTTGTAAACGCTGAAAGTAAGGTACTGCAAAACCCAATAATTGTACAATGATGGAAGCAGTAATGTATGGCATAATACCTAAAGCAAATATCGATCCCTGATTAAAAGCACCTCCAGTAAAGGTATTGATCAATTGCAAAAGGTCATTGGCCTTTCGTCCTGAAGACGCAGCTTCAAGCGCAATAGCATTTACTCCAGGCAATACTATGTAGGATCCTAACCTGAATACTGCTAAAATAACTAAAGTAAATAATATCTTATCTTTCAGTTCTTTTATACTCCAGATATTCCTTAATGTTTCTATAAACTTATTCATGTATTTACTAATTAAGCATTTATAGTACCTCCTGCAGCCTCAATTTTACTCTTTGCAGTAGCTGAATATGCATCAACATTTACATTCAGCTTTACAGTTAATTCTCCGTTACCTAAAACTTTGACCTTATGCCCTTTATTTATAATTCCTTCGTTATAAAGAGCAATTTTATTTATCTCAGTAATACCATAATTTTCGAAAATCTCCTGTAGACGTGAAACATTCATCGCTACATAAGTAACATTATTGATATTTTTGAAACCCCTTTTCGGCAACCTCATTTGAATAGGCATCTGCCCACCTTCAAAAGCCCTTTTACTACTGTAACCACTTCTGGCTTTAGCACCTTTATGTCCTTTGGAAGCTGTACCACCCGATCCTGATCCTTCACCACGACCCAATCTACCTTTTTCCTTCTTAACTGATCCTGCTGCAGGAGTTAAATTATGCAATTTCATTTTTGATAATTTACAGTATTACTTAATTTATTGGGAAAACCCATTAACATTCTTCAACAACTATAAGATGCTGTACCTTTGCTACCATACCCATAATCTGTGGAGTAGCCACTTTGATCACAGGATTATGAAGCTTCTTGATACCTAAAGCATCTATTGTAGCCTTTTGACGCTTACTTCTGTCAATTGAACTCTTTATCTGCGTTATTTTTATATTTCCCATTTTATGGCAATTTTATTTTAACCTTCGTAAACTTTACTTAAATCCACACCTCTGTTCTTTGCAATCTCTTTTGCACTTCTCATTTTTGAAAGTGCATCAATTGTGGCTTTAACCACATTATGAGGATTTGAAGAACCCTGAGACTTTGCCAATACATTATGTACACCAGCCATTTCCAATACTGCTCTCATCGCACCACCAGCAATAACTCCTGTTCCATCAGCAGCAGGCTTAATTAACACCTTACCGGCACCATATTTACCTTTCTGCTCGTGTGGTACAGTACCTTTATGTAATGATACACGAACCATATTTTTCTTAGCGTCCTGAACAGCCTTTTGAATTGACTCTGAGACGTCCAATGCCTTACCTAATCCATGACCAACAGATCCATTCCCATCACCTACAACAACTAAGGCAGAAAAACTAAAAGTTCGACCTCCTTTTGTTACTTTGGCAACTCTGGAAAGGTTTACTAACTTTTCCTTTATTTCTGATTCGCCCTGACTAACTTTAACTGGTGTTGACATATAAATTTATTTTTAGAATATTAATCCGCCTTCTCTGGCCCCATCAGCCAAAGACTTTACTCTTCCGTGATATAAATAACCACCTCTATCAAAAACTACAGTGTTGATTCCCACTGATTTAGCTTTAGATGCCAGTAACTTCCCTACTTCTGCAGCAACCGTTACCTTATTACCATCAATCTTCAACCCTTTAGATGATGAACTGGCCAATGTAACCCCATTAACATCATCAATAAGTTGACAATAGATCTCTTTATTACTTCTAAATACAGATAATCTTGGCTTCTGGTTTGTGCCACTGACTTTCTTACGAATTCTGTATTTAACTCTAGTCCTATTATATAATTTACTATCCATCTTAAACAGCTTTGGATTTTATCTTTGATTATTTTTTACCTGAAGTCTTTCCTGCCTTTCTTCTAATTATTTCACCGGCAAATTTAATACCTTTTCCTTTGTATGGCTCAGGCTTTCTATATGTTCTTATCTTTGCACAAACCTGACCAAGCAGTTGCTTGTCTGCACACTCCATAATTATAGTTGGACTTTCCCCTTTTTCCATTTTTGTAACCAACTGAACTTCATCAGGAATCATAAAATAAATAGGGTGAGAGTATCCTATCAACAACTCAAGCATATTACCAGTATTTGTTACCCTGTAACCCACACCAATTAACTCCATTTGCTTTTTAAACCCACTGGATACACCAGTTACCATATTATTTATAAGCGATCTGGAAAGACCGTGTGCTTCTCTGTGTCTTTTCTGTTCAGTAGGTCGTTCTACAGTTAATACTCCATCTTCAATTTTTATATTAAGCTCTGGATTAATCTGCTCAGTAAGTGTACCTCTTGAACCTTTAACCGTCACAAAATTACCTTTAGAAACATCTACCGAAACACCTGCAGGAATATTTATCAAAGATTTACCAATTCTTGACATGACTTAAACGTTTATAATATTAATAAATATAACAGATCAATTCACCACCAATATTTTCTCTTCTGGCTTGCTTGTCAGTCATCAAACCCCTAGAAGTTGATACTATGGCAATTCCTAAACCATTGATAATTTTTGGTAATTCCTGTGCTCCCGAATATTGCCTAAGACCAGAAGTTGAGATTCTTCCCAATTCTCTGATGACTGGCTTTTTTGTTACCGGATCATACTTCAATGCAATGCTAATCACACCTTGCTTCCCAGCTTCATCATCAAATTTGTACTTAAGAATATATCCATACTCGTAAAGTATTTCAGTGATGGATTTCTTCATGTTTGATGAAGGAATTTCCACTACTTTATGACCTGCCATCTGAGCATTTCTAATTCTGGTCAAGTAATCTGCAATAGGATCTGTTACTATCATTTTACAACTAATATTCAATTAAAAATTATTACCAACTGGCTTTTGTTATACCCGGGATTAGCCCTTCGTTTGCCATTTTCCTGAAGGTTACTCTGTTAATTCCAAACCTTCTCATATAACCTTTAGGTCTCCCTGTAAGTTTACATCTGTTATGAAGTCTTACTCTGGATGAATTCTTTGGCAACTTATCAAGTGCCTCATAATCACCGGCTTCTTTAAGCTTCTTTCTAAGATCAGCATACTTAGCTACCAATCTTTCTCTCTTTGCTTCTCTTGCAATAACTGATTTTCTTGCCATTGGAATTAATTCTTTTGATTTTTAAATGGTAAACCAAGCTCTTTCAACAAAGCAATGGCTTCAGCATCTGTTTTTGCAGTGGTAACGAAAGTAATATCCATTCCCGAAATTTTACTTACTTTATCAATATCAATTTCAGGAAATATAATCTGCTCTTTAATTCCCAAAGAATAATTACCTCTTCCATCAAAACTCTTATCATTTATACCCTTGAAGTCTCTTACTCTAGGTAAAGCCACGGTAACCAACCTATCCAGAAATTCATACATTTGGCGGTCACGAAGAGTTACTCTAGCACCAATCGGCATAAATTCTCTAAGCTTAAAATTTGATATAGACTTAGAAGCTATTGTAGCTACTGCTTTCTGACCTGTGATGGTGGTCATCTCATTTACAGCATTATCCACCTGTTTTTTGTCTTGCGTAGCAGAACCCACTCCTTGGTTAACACATATTTTCAGCAACCTTGGTACTTGCATCACTGTTTTATAACCAAACTGCTCATGGAGCTTGGCGACTATCTCTTCGCGATATTTTGTCTTTAGTCTAGGTATATAACTCATTACTTGATAATTTCTCCTGATTTTTTTGAATATCTTACTAATTTACCTTCAACAAGTTTTCTACCAATTCTGGTAGGTTTTCCAGTTTTAGGATCGACTATCATAAGATTAGATATATGCAAGGGCGCTTCAATATCATTTATACCACCCGGATTATCCTGAGTAGCCTTTGTGTGCTTCTTTACCAGGTTTAACCCCTCTACAATTGCTCTGTTTTCTTTTGGAAACACCTGTTTTACCTCTCCAGTTTCACCTTTATTAGAACCGGCAATGACTATAACTTTATCACCTTTTTTTATACTTAGTTTAGGTGCAAATCGTTTTGAAGTAGACATGATAATAAAAATTTTAAATTAAAGCACTTCTGGTGCCAATGATACAATACGCATATAGTCACGATCCCTTAGCTCTCTTGCAACAGGTCCAAAAATACGACTACCTCTTGGTTCATCCGCTGCATTCAATAAAACCACTGCGTTTTCATCAAAACGAATATAATAACCATCTTTCCTTTTCACTTCT
>CALEST010000022.1 GCA_937907555.1 uncultured Sediminibacterium sp. | reverse complement strand
ATGGTTACAATTTAAATATAACTTATCTGGCTCCTTACAGTACTATAGAGGAACCGCTTAGTTTTACCACTTTCTCAGAATTTTTAATTGCCAACGGATTACTTAGGTTCAGAATACCGATTCTTTTTGTTGTATCTGGATATTTGTTTGCCTATTACGACAGCCGGTCATACACCGATTCTATTAAGAAAAGATTCAAAACATTAATTATACCTTATTTGCTCTGGAGTGCCATTGCATTGTTATTTACCTTTTTGCTGCAACAGAATAGTTTTACTGCCAATATTGTAAAACAGGCTGGTATAGATCAGTTCGGAGATAATCGCCCCTATCTTGAAATAGGCTGGAGGGGTATTTTAAGCAGGTGGATCCTGGCCCCCATTGCCTACCAGCTCTGGTTTATCCTGGCTTTATTTGTTTACAACCTGATGTATCCGTTTATTCTGTATTGTATTCGCAAAGCACCTATTATATGGATGTGTTTTACATTATTAATCTGGATGGTGTCTTTTCAGATATTCATTTTCGACGGCCAGGGCTTATTTTTCTTTAGCGTAGGAATATGGGCACAGAAAAAAGGGGTATTCCTAGAAAAAAGACCAGAATGGATAAGCACAGGCATATTCCTGATTCTGTTTATCGGCTTGAGCATTATTAAAACCTTTATGGCATTTGAGCTTGAACCCAATACAGGAACCACATTTATTACTTTAATGCTTTTGCACAGGGCCTCCGTAATTTGCGGAATGATTGCCATCTGGTATGGAATTGATCCGATTATTAAGAAAACGGTTCAAGAGAAATGGTTTCTGCAAATCAGTAACTATTCCTTTTTCATATTTGCCTTGCACGTACCCCTGTTGCCCTATTTAATGAAAATGGTGATACTGGCCACCGAAGGCATCTGGTTGAACCGACTATTGAGTTACCTGTTTGTTCCTTTAGTGGTTATATTATTTTGTGTATTGGTCGGGAGTATTGTAAAACAGTATTTCCCCCGGGCCTATCTGTTATTAACCGGAGGAAGAGGCTATTAAAAGAATACATATTTATGTGATTGAAAAACCTATCATGAATCTGTAGTTTTAACATACAAAATTGCCCCAATGATTAAAGTACTCATTTACGAAGACAATCCACAGTTAAGAGAAGGTTTAACCATGCTGATTGATGGAAGCGAGGGATTTTCTGTAGTAGCTGCTTATAAAAACTGCAATAACGCTGTGGATGAAGTAGCGGCATTTAAACCCGATGTTATTTTAATGGACATAGATATGCCGGGCATCAATGGGATTGAGGGATTGAAAAATATCAGGGCCACCAATGACCATGTTAAAATTTTGATGTTGACCGTTTTTGACGACAACAAAAATGTATTTGAGTCTATTAAAAACGGAGCAAATGGATATATACTCAAAAAAACAGCACCTGCCAGACTGCTTGAATACATAGCAGAAGCTGCCAGCGGTGGTGCGCCCATGAGTGCCAATATAGCTACACAGGTTCTGAAAATGTTCTCTTCTATGAATAATAGCAAGGGAGAAGACTATAACCTAAGCGAACGGGAAAAGCAAGTGCTGCAGTTTCTGGTAAATGGATACAGCTACAAAATGATTGCCACAGAAATGATAATTGCGATAGACACAGTTAGAAGTCATATTAAAAAGATATACGAAAAGTTACATGTGAACAGTAAAAGCGAAGCAGTAGCAAAAGCTTTTAAAGACAAAATTGTCTAAATTGTTGCATGAATTTAGCAATCAGTAATCAGTTATTCATCGTAGGCGGTGCCAGTTCCGGATTCGGAAGAGCCATTAGTTTAGCATTGGTAAAAGAAGGAGCAAATATTATTGCGGTAGCCAGAGGAGAAGAAAAGTTGAAAGAACTGCAACAAGAAGCTCCTGATCAAATTGAAATTCTGCCCGGAGATTTATCCGAAGAAACAACACTCCATAGTTTACTTGCCAAAATAGAAAACAGAACCCTACATGGCATGGTTGTAAATGCAGGCGGGCCTCCGGCTAAAATGGTATTGGAAACCAGTCTGGAAGACTGGGATCAGGCGTATAAGCAAATACTCCGCTGGAAAGTAGCTTTAACACAAGCGGTTGTTCCAAGAATGATTCTTGAGGGCTACGGAAGAATTGTTTACATAGAAAGTGTATCAGTAAAACAACCCGTAGAAAACCTGGTTTTAAGTACTTCATTACGTTTAGCGGTAGTGGGCATGGTAAAAACACTATCACAGGAAATAGCCCAATCAGGAGTAACGCTTAATATTCTGGGGCCTGGTTCACACAATACACCTGCTATTAATCGATTGTATATTAAGAAAGCAGAACAAACAGGAATGGCTTTTGAAGATGCAAAAAAAGCAGGCATTGCTCAAATACCGGTTGGAAAATTGGGCGAAGCAGAAGACTTTGCAGGCTTAGCTGTTTGGTTACTAAGCCCGCAAAGTAAATTCATAACAGGTCAAACAATTACGGTTGATGGCGGTGCAGTAAAAGGAATTATGGGTTAACCGCCCAGTTCCTGTTGCATTAATAAAGCCGCTGCGGCATTGGCAAACAAAAACTTTTCATTGGGTTGTACCTCTTTTGTAAAATAAACAGCTCCTTTATTCAACAAAGAAACAGCTGCCAGTGGCTCCCCTTCCCTGGTTAAAAAAGCAAATCCATAAGCCCCCATTGGCATATTGAAAACCTTTCCTTTGGTATTCACCATACTGCTAACGGGTACTATCTGATAATACTGATTATTCGATTTAGCCAAATAGCCAATATAGTTTTTTGCAGGCTGCTGTGAAGTATAGTTGTCGTGTATCATTTGCCAGGGCTGCTCTTCTCCATTCATGTATAATTGAACATAGTACATAGAGGTAGAGGGTTTCTTAGCCTGCTGCAAAATATCGAGTGCTATATTAAAAAGACTATTCTCGTTTTTACCCACTTGAATTTCGCGGGCATTAAAATTAGATACAGCAAATACATCAGACTTGTTGCCATTGTCATCAGCTATTCCAAACCGAAGGGTTTGCTTCTTTTTAATATAACTCAACGAAATAATATTTGCATATTCGGGAGTACCTGGCATACCAGTTCCTATTCCATAGGTAGAAGGGCCGCCACGAGTCCAGGAACGTTTAACGTAATGGGTTGCGTAGTTTCCAAAGCTTAGTTTTTCTTTGGTAAAAGCAATGCCCCTGCCTTTTACCTCATAAGTTTCTCTGTTATTCCAGGAATCCCCCTCCAGGTGAAGTTGAACGGTAGAGCAACTGCCAGCTAAAATTAATATGGCTGAAAAAAAAGCCAAATGCTTAATAAATTTCACAATCGCAATTTTTATCGTTAATAGTATTCATAAGAATAAACAATATCAGTATTAGATCCCTTTAATTTTTTTGTACGGGTAGCAATATATCCGTCATTGTAATAGGTATAGGAAAACTGAATTTCATTCGTTACCACATTGTTAGCATCAAAAGTGGTTTGTTTACCCGGATTATTTTTCATCATCGTAACTCCTTTGATGAATACATTTCCATAGGCCCTTGATTCCGTATTAACAGATTGATCATAATCGCTGAAAATAGTTTGCTCAACAAAAACAAACTGAGGGCTGGTAGTAAAGCGGGAATAGGATTTCTGCAAAACAAGATTACCCCGGGAATCATAGCTGTATTCGTATTTAAGCGCATCAGGCGCATCCTGGCCACTCTGCTTAATTAATTCCAGTACTGAAACCAATTGATTTTGACTATTGAAAGAGGGAAACAGCGTACTAATCCATTTTCCATTAATTGCCGTAGTTCTTATAGAATCAAGCTTCCCAGCCGTATAATAATATTGCTCTATACCTGCAGGGCTCTCTTGCCTGGCTAAAAGGTTGTTCTCATATACGATAGTCTTTGTTAACCTGCTTACTGTCCGGTCTGCCAAATTATTGACAAACTGAATGGCATATCCAGTTATTTCATGATTGGCATTGTATTCAAAAGACTGAAACTCCAGAGGATCAGTTGAAATTTTTTTAAGCAACTTCACTGAAGGTTCCTGCGGAGCAGGAACGGGAACAGACTGAGGGCTTTTTCGGCAACTAAAGAACAATATAGAAGCGCTAATTAGTATAAGTGTTTTCACATTTTAATTTTAAAGCAAAGAAAATATACTCATGTGACCCAAACAATCACATGAGTATGTGATAATATTAGTAATATTCAAAAAAAGACACTTCTGGATTAGGCGTTCCGACGGTTGTTACGGTTTTCTTGGTAATATAACCAGCAGCATCATATTCAAAAACAGCAGTCATATCAGATTCAAGTACATTATTATGATTGTATACTTTCACTTTCCTTGGATTATTTTTCATTAACACAAGACCAGGAAAGTAAAAATCTACATAATTAAAAGACTCAGGATTGGGTTTATTGTCAAAGTCAGAAAAAATGGTTTTTTCCTGAAAAACATAATCACTGTTTCTGGTAACTTTTAAAGAATAGCTGTTTTCAATCAGATTCCCTTCTGTATTGTAGGTAAAGGTTTTCATAATGGCAACAGGCATTAAGGAAAACAACCCGGA
>CALEST010000021.1 GCA_937907555.1 uncultured Sediminibacterium sp. | reverse complement strand
GCAAATAAATGCGCCAGTTCAATGCCGTCTCCCAGACAAACTATATCTGCATCCTTGGTATTCCTTCCAATTATCTTATCTCTTACAAAACCACCAATCAGATAACAGGGCATGCCTAGTTGATCAGCAAGTGCACCTATCTGCCTGAAAACAGCTTCCTCCTTTTCAGTAAACGAAATCATCATTGCTGCAAATGTACTATTGTTTGGTCAGGGCGGGAAGAGTGGCCATTAATTGTGCAATTTCAATTTGAAATCCACAATTAAAATGCCCCTTTGGGCAGGCAGTTTTTCCGTGCAATCCGCAAGGCCTGCAATCCAGCGCCTGCTTCACTTCTACAATATTGCTTTTACTGCTTAAAGGGCCATATCCAAATCCGGGAACCGTAGAACAGTAAATGGCAGTTACTGGAGCATCTACAGAAGAACAGAAATGCATGGGAGCCGAATCATTTACATAGTTCATCAAAGCATTTTTCATTAGTGCAGCCGAAGCCAGAAAATTAAGTTTACCTGCAAGATTAATGGCATTTTCAGTACTGCTTGCTACAATAATTTCTTCACAAAGCGGAACATCATCAGGACCTCCCAACACATACACTTTTATCTTTTTGGGAAGACCATCCAGAAAAGCAATCCATTTTTCTTTGGGAAACTGCTTGGTTGCCCATACCGAAGAAGGGGCAATACAGATATAGGGTTGATGCTGATAGGGAAGCACTATTTCCAAGTCGGTAGCAGCAGGATACAATACAGGCTTTTTCAATTGAACACCCTTCAAATGTGCTATCAATTGAAAGTTTCTGTTGATCTCGTGAATGCCTTGCCCGGTTCCCATACTATGCACAATGGTGCGGGTATAACAAAAACGGAAGGGATTTTTATTGAATCCGATTTTTTCTCTGGCACCCGAAAAGCAGGTAATCCATCCTGTTGCCGCATAGCGTTGCAGATTGATGACTGTATCATAAGATGCTTTTCTGACTGATAGCGCCAGCTTCATCAGATTCCTGTATTTATGCTGTTTTTTTTGCCAAACCAGCACCTGATGCACAAAAGGGTGGCCAGTAAACAATGACTCATTGCCGTTTCTTACCAGTACATCTATCTGTGCCTGCGGATAAGCTTCATGAATGGACTCCAGTAAACCGGTTGCCAGCACCACGTCTCCAATAAATGCGGTTTGAATAATCAGCAATTTTTGCATCCGGCAAAACTACACAAAACTGAAATACTGTACTTTTGCCCAAAATTGAAATATGCCCCAAGACTTGATATTAGCCGCATGGAATGACAGAACCTTGTTAAAAGATGCTACTTACAGTGACGCAGTAAAACAGGTTATTGAAGCCGTTGATAAAGGACAATTACGCGTAGCCAGCCCTGGAGAAAATGGCTGGGTTGTAAACGAATGGGTAAAAAAAGCCATCCTGATGTATTTTGGCGTTCAGGAAATGCAAACCTGGGAAATGCCCCCCTTTGAGTTCTACGATAAAATGTTATTGAAGAAAAACTACAAGGAACTGGGGGTAAGAGCCGTCCCTCCTGCTACAGCCCGATACGGCGCTTATATTGCACCCAATGTGGTGTTAATGCCCAGCTATGTAAATATCGGTGCATATGTAGATGAGGGAACCATGGTTGATACATGGGCCACTGTAGGCAGTTGTGCACAAATTGGAAAGCATGTACACCTAAGTGGTGGTGTAGGAATCGGGGGTGTACTGGAGCCACTGCAAGCCAGTCCGGTTATTATAGAAGATGGTTGCTTTATTGGAAGCAGATGCATTGTTGTGGAAGGAGTAATTGTAGAAAAAGAAGCGGTACTAGGTGCCAATGTAGTATTAACCCAATCCACCAAAATTATTGATGTAAGCGGACCAGCACCCATTGAGATGAAAGGAAGGGTTCCGGCCAGAAGTGTCGTGATTCCCGGAAGCTACACCAAGAAATTCAATGCGGGTGAATACCAGGTAAGCTGCGCATTGATTATTGGTCAAAGAAAAGCCAGCACCGACTTAAAGACCAGCCTGAATGATGCACTGAGAGATTTTAATGTAAGTGTATAGAATGCCTAAGGAGAAACAATCTCAATTGTTTCTGCAAGGCTTTTTAATAAGCATTGGCGGAGCCATTTTGTTTTCCACCAAAGCCATCTGGGTAAAATTAGCTTTTAAAAATACAGGGGTAGATGCAGTTACATTGCTTACGTTAAGAATGTTATTGTCTCTGCCCTTTTACATTGCTGCCGCCTGGCTGGCAGGTAAAAAGGAAAATGTACAACCGCTCAGCAATAGAGATTTCGGCTGGATAATTTTGCTGGGTGTACTTGGTTATTATTTAAGCAGTCTCTTCGATTTCATCGGCCTTCAATACATTTCAGCTGGATTGGAAAGATTGATTTTGTTTTTGTATCCCACTTTTGCTGTATTACTCAACACTTATCTTTTCAAGCAAAGAATCACCCGTATTCAGTTACTGGCTTTATGTATTACCTATACAGGGATTGGAATTGCCTATTATGCCGAACTGGGTACGGTTCAGCAAAATGATTCATTTTATTTTGGCTCATTCATGGTTTTTTTATGCGCCATTACCTATTCATTCTATTTGGTAGGCACCGGAAGAATGGTAACCAGAGCAGGCTCTACCCGTTATACTGCTTATGCAATGCTGGCAGCAACCGCGGGAATATTCCTTCATTTTTTAGTAAAGCAGCAATGGCAAACCATAAATATGAGTTGGGAATTGGGCTGGTACAGTCTGGCATTGGCCATTATTGCCACTGTAATTCCCTCTTTTATGATCAGTGCTGGCATGAAAAGAATTGGCAGTAACAATACATCCATCATAACCAGTATCGGACCAGTCTCAACCATTATTCAGGCATCCATTTTTCTGAATGAACCCATATTAATGACACAGATACTGGGCACTGCTTTGGTAATAGTTGGTGTTATTTTAATTGGCTGGCAGAATAACCGAATGGATCACTAGTGTACCATTAAATGCTCCATCTCACTTAATTTCTCAAACTGTTCAATCGTAAGTGGTTTGGTAATAAAATGGGTAACGTTCAAAAATTTCTTGGAACGTTCATAATCCACATGGTCAATGGAAGAAGTTAGAATAACAACCGGCCAGGGATGTCCCAGCTTTTCATATTCATGCAGAAAATCCCATCCCGATCTTCCGGAAAAATTCAGATCCAGAAATATTTTGCGCTTGGTATTCGGATTCTCTTTTACATATTGTAAAGCAGTATCTACCTGATCAAAAGTATGTACAGGCATGGTTGGCATTACATTGCGGATAATCAGTTCATTTAATTTGTTTACCAGGTGATCATCATCTACCAGACAAATCTCTTCAATGGCCTGATTCAACAAATATTTATTTAGTGAAATACTGTTCGAGGAAGCAAAATTAATCTGATCATTCAGCTTGAAAATGGCATCATTCATCAGATTGGCTGAATGTTCAATATCCGTAAAAATCTGTGCATAGGTTGCCAGATTATGATCCTGAAACTTGGCAGTTTGTAATAGTTGTAAAATTTTTGAGAACTCATGACGAAGCTCATGAGAAGTAATAAACGATATTTTCTTGAGATGACTCATTTGTTCCAATACTTCCTTCTCTGAGATTTTTTTAAGGGTAATATCTTTCTGAATGGTAATGTACCCTGTTATTACGCCGTCCTTATCAAACAAAGACTCAATCATCAAATCCAACCAGATACGGGCGCCGCTCTTGGTATAATATAAAATTTCAGTTCTGATTCCCTTTCCCTGTTCAATTACCTTCCTGATCCTGTCTAATGACTCCTTACTGGTCTCAGGACCTTTTAAAAAACTACCGGGTGTTTTTCCACTCACTTCCTTCAATGTATATCCGGTTGTTTTAACAAATGCATCATTTACCCAGGTAATTCGGTTATCTGCATTGCACATAATAATAATGCTACCTATTTTTTGTGCAATTTTGGTGAATTTCCCAAATTCAATTTTAGTGCTCTCCATTAATTCCTGTTGCCTTCTGATCTGAATCTGGGCCTCTTTAACAGCGGTGATATCTAAACACAAACCAGTGTATCCTATAAAAGCGCCCTGTGCGTTGTACACAGGATTCCCTTTCATATTCATCCAGCGGAAATTACCATCGTGCTTTTTAAACCGATAAACCAGATTATAAGGCTGCTGTATGGCAAATGCCGATTTCCTGTCTGCAATTACCTTTTCAATATCTTCCGGATGAATCTGTTTTAACCAGCCTTCCCCCAGCTGTTCTTCCTTGCCTGTTCCGCAATACTGTTGCCAGGCTTTATTAATATGAGTAATTTGATGCTGATTATTGGTCATCCACATTAAATCGGGCATGAACTCTGCCAGTTCATAAAAACATTGCTCTCCTGCCCCTGATAAATTGGCTTTATCTACAGCCAAACCTGCTTGAGAAACCATCACGGGTTTTCTGTTTTCAGATGCAGGAATTTTTAAATCCCCTTTCAATAAAACACCCGTCATCTTAGCTTTTTTATCAACAATCGGCTGAACCGAAAATTGTATCGTATTCCGCATCTGGGAACTGCCGGGATACTTGAGTTGTATTTCTTTGGGTTTGGCAGCCGGTTGCATTAAATGTTGAATCGCATTCCTGATAAGGCCCGCTTCCTGATGATTGAACAATGCTTCTATGGAAATACCCGCAACCGAAATACCTTGCAACTGATACAAAAGCTGAAAAGCATCATTGCAATACATGATTTCTCCATTCGTATCAATAGCCAAAACATATTGTCCGAACTTATTGTAATCCACAACTACAGTATCTTTTAACTCGTCGTACTGCATAAACTCGTATTTGGAAGTGGAGAAATAGATTGTAAAAAATTGTCGTTGGAAATATATTGATGGATAATATCAGGCAACATTAAAAAATCCCTTGACTTATCTAAAAAAAAGTGAGCGCCATTTTTTAAACAGGCCTGACGATAAGTGGCATTAGGCATATTCGTTAAAAAAATCACCAGCGGCTGCCTCGTAGGAAAAGATAACTTAATCTGGTTTAGCAATTCAATTCCACTCAGACCAGGCAATTGTATGTCTAGTATAAAAACGTCAGGAAAATCTCTCTCTGCCATCTTTAAGCCCTGCTCTGCTGTTTCCGCAAAATGCAATACTATTCTGGATTCCTGATCTATTAAAAGATGATTCAGCTGCTGCACAATAATTGCGGCATCTTCTACAATCAACACATTGATGGAGGAATTTTTCATAAAATGCTTATTACTCAAATGTACTCTATCAAAAAAGAAAGCTTTGTAGGGCTGGCCCACAAAGCTTTTGTAGTTAAGATACTACAATCGGTTTCTCAGGAAATTGAATTTTAAACTGGATGTAAACATCCTAAAATGCAATACTAATAAACTAAACGGCAAATGGTTGTAGTAGTAAGCCAGGATTATGACCTATAAAAAAACGACAAGCTGTAGTGTTATCACTACAAATCAGAAAGCTTGTGCTCTATAGCGTATCTAATTAAATCTGCATTGCTTCTGAGCCCCATTTTATCCAGAATCCTGGCGCGGTAGGTACTAATGGTGTTAATATTCAAAGAGAGCATTTCGCTGATTTCAGAAACCGATTTGCCCTCTACCAGTTTTTTCAATACTTCAAACTCACGATCAGACAGGTTTTCATGAGGCAGCTTGGAGGAATCGGTTTCCAGCGAACTGGCCAGCACTTCAGCCACCCGATTGGTTATGTATTTTCTTCCTGCTAAAATTTGCTGTACGGCAGTAACCAATTCGTAGGGTGCACTTTCCTTGGTAAGATAGCCGGAAGCTCCCGCTTTAATAGCCCTTACCGCATATTGCTCCGGCGAATGCATGCTAAGCATCAATACAGGTGTGTTGGGTACGTGGGTTTTAATCTGCTTTAAAATTTCTATTCCGGAATAGCCGGGCATACTGATATCAGAAATAATGATATCCCAGGGCTCCTTGATAGACTTTTTAAACAATTCAGCAGAATCGGATACATCATGGATTTCAGCAAATGGCAAAGACTCCAGTAAAATCTTTTTCAAACCTTCCCGAATCAAGCCATGATCATCTGCAATAAGTATACGCATATGCTTCCAACTACCCTTTTGTCGGTAATACTGC
>CALEST010000020.1 GCA_937907555.1 uncultured Sediminibacterium sp. | reverse complement strand
TCGGACCTGTCTATTCCACCACCGAGTTGCAACATGCCACCATACTCTCCCATCCACATTCCGTTTAATTTAACTACAACCCGCATACCAAGCGGATAAAGGGCAGACAAACTAAACCCATCCAGTTTAAGAGTGATGGCTGCAGTACTATCCTGAATAACGATAGACTTATAAAAATTATCCATTGCATCGTTAGCAGTAACAATTCCACTGATTACTTCATTATTTACGAACTGCTCTGTGTTTCCCGATATATGCGTATTGTAAATATTTTTGATAGAGGCATTCACTTGTTCAGTGCCTATTGCCGAAGCAGGAAGCAACTCCCTGTTTCTGTTGCATGCCCAACAACAGACAAACAAAAAGAAAAACAACTGATTCAAATTTGGCATATAACCTTGATTCATAGTTTCCATTTTAAACTCAAAGAATAAAGCGGCCCTTGACGGTAATAATATTTATTGGGGAACCGGTTCAGATCCTGTCCTGATAAATCCATTCTCAATTGTTCAAATCCCCCGGTAATAAAAGATTGATTCAAACAATTATTTACACCCAGAAAACACTGCAAAGCATAGGACTTTCCCTTGCTGTTTTTGTATATTCTGAAACTGTATCCTACTGCCAGATCAGCAATATAAATTGAAGAAAGAACAGATGGATTTGTCCAGCTTTCTATTTCAGTTGCATTCATGGTTGAGTTGATAGTAGTTGGAGAACGCCGCAAGGGATTCATTGCCAAATATTGTGGCCCCAGAAAAGAACCACTGATATTCAAAAACAGATTCCCGTTCAATCGGTAGGATAGCCCGTGATACAATGCCATAGCAGGCATTCCTGCCACAGGATACCCTTTAATAAAAAGGGTGCCTCTCTCCGTTTCAAAAGCGGCATTGTCGGCAAGTATACGATACGAAGGGCGTTGATTGTAGATGAATTTCCCAAAACTGATTGCTGAGCTTATGGAAAATCCTCCCCGCAATTCAAGGGCAGCACTCAACTCCAACCCCAATGAACTTGTACCAATATCAGACAAGGAATAATTCACCAGATTACGGTATCCATCATGATAAAAACTCATCACATCCATGGCATTTATCGTTTGATGATAATACCCATTGAGCTGTATTTTAAAAGCTGGTGCATTTAGAATATATCCCAGTTCTGCCATGTAAAAATTTTCACTTTCAATGGCTGAATGCTTAAGTGAACTGGTTCTTGGCGAAAGATAAATATCATTGGCAAGGGGTGGTTTGGAAGCCAGCATAGCATGGAGGTAGGCATAATTTCTTCCATTGATTTTGAAAGTAGCTCCAGCCTTGAATTGCCAGTTTCTAAACCAGTCTTTATCCGAAGGACCATAGGAACGCATTGGGAACAATCCGTTTCTATACAATCCCTCCCGCTGATACTGCGTTGAGCTGTATTCAACAGCAGTGAAAAAATCCCATTTAGGTAACAGATAAACCAGTTGTGCAAACGCTACCCATTGCTGCAAATGCATGAGGTAATTGTACCCCCACCGATCACCATTCTGCAGTAGTTGATCGGGATGATTCAAATCATTTTGTATGGCAACACCTGCATTGGGATCGTCTTCCGCAAACTGATTCCAATTAATTGAATAGGCAGCACCCATTAAGTCATGAATGCGTTTAAAATAATGATAGCGCTCCCATTTATACTGTGACTGAAATATCAGCTTAAGGGAAGAACTGTAATCGACCTGATAACGAATATTAATAGCCAGTTTAGTGGAACGTTCTACTTTATCATCTATAAAATATCTGGCCCGTTTATCACTTGTACTTTGCTGATTCGATTGATACATGGTTTCCCAGTTTAATTGTAATTGCTCCGGATGATTTTGCAATTGATGAGCAATTTGATTTTGCAAAACAGTATCGGAATAAAAAGAAGGCAGGTAACGATAATAATCCGGTCTGGGATCCGGGGCATTGTACCAATCCAGCCCTCTGTTGAATTTCTCACCTGAACTAAAAAGCAGTGCACTCACTCGCTTAACAATCGGACTTATCTGATAGGATTGGGACAATATGGCTATGGGTTGATGCTGAAACTGCCAGTTGGCTTGTTTTATATTCCCCTGGTACCAACCCCAGCCGGGCTGATACAATTGATTCAGTGTAACATTTACCAGTTCCTCTGTAACCGCTGAGATTCGCGTATTCATCTGTCGGTTACCCAACAAAATCAAAGACCAGTTTTGATTTTTAAACTGTTTATCAATCGCAAGAAAATAGGATATCCCTTCAAAAGAATTAGCCGGATAAAGCCCACCCTTTCCCAATTTATAAGAAAGAGAATGCGCAATTGTCCATCCTGATTTGGTAGTATTCCACACTTTGGTAAACGCAAACCGATGATGATAATTCCGATTGGAAATATTGTGCGTAAAAGTTGTCTGAGGAAATAATTTTGCTGCATTCAGCTGCATAAAAACAGCATTCCCTGCAGCACCAAACTGATACTCATTATTTCTTAATCCCGCAAACAGTTGTTGATTCCCTGTTACTTCATTGAGTCCTCCCCAGCTTGCCCAGGGGATACTACCGTCGGACAGTTGACTAATATTAATATCCTGTACAAACTGTAAAAAATGTCTGTTGGAAAGCCCTTTGGGTTTAAATCTCCGCACACTAAAACTGAACCCGGTTAATGCACTGAATAAATCTTTACCCGATTGAAGTAAAGAAGGTACAACTGCGGGCAAAGATTCTCCCTCTTCTTCTGTAAAATCCTGCACATACTGATCCTTAAAATATTTCCACCCCTCTTTATCCAGAGAACTGTCTACCCACTGATTCTTTTTTACAAAAGGGGCTACAGCAGGTTTAACCTGTGCCTTGATTTCAGGCCGTACGAATACTTGGAAATTGATCCAGAAAACAATGAAAGTGAACAACCCTTTCCGCATACTGAAATACTTGCGGAATTACAAACAGCCTAAAACTAATCTGTCTGAGTGAGACCATAAAGCTTTTTGAAAAATTTGAGCGAACTACCTGAAAACAACAGTTGCAATCCCCCTATAAAAAGCGTATTCCTACGCTTTACAAAACAACCAATGCAACCGAATTTGGCCTAATGAAATGGATCAATGCTACGCTGCTTTTTTTACTCGTTTACTGGCAACCCAAAAAACCGGTTGAAAAAGCTGTGATTGGATTTTACAACTTAGAAAATTTATACGACACCATTGATAACCCATTGGTGAACGACGATGAATTTACTCCTGGTGGAGCTAAAAATTATTCAGGCAGCATTTACCAGAACAAACTATTTAAACTAGCTTATCTACTCAATCAACTGGGCACAGCAGATCATCCGCGGGGCGCTGCCATTATCGGTGTTGCAGAACTGGAAAACGACACGGTACTCAATCACCTGGTGAATCATTTTATGCTGCGCAACAAACAATTTCATTTTATTCATTTTGATTCCAGGGATGCCAGGGGGATTGATGTTGGCTTATTGTACCAGCCGGATTTTTTTCATCCCTATTCCGCTCAAACTTTACAGGTGAATTTGCCAGGCAGTAGCAAGGATGCATATTATACCCGTGACATTTTATACGTGAAAGGACAACTAAGCGGAGAACTCATTCATGTATATGTGAATCACTGGCCAAGCAGAAGAGGGGGCGAAGACAGAAGTGCACCTGCAAGAGCCGCTGCAGCAAATGCTTGCAGACTGCATATGGATTCAATTCGTTTAACTGATCCATTGGCTAAAATCATCGTGATGGGTGATCTGAACGACAACCCTACTGACCCGAGTATCCTGAAAGTATTGGGTGCAACCGGCAATCAAAAACTTGCCAGCAACCATCTCTTATATAACCCCTGGATTGCCTTTTATCAAAAGGGTTTCGGAACCCTTGCCAACAGAGATGTATGGGGATTGTTCGATCAGATATTAATTTCAAAATCGTGGATGCTTGCAGAAGTCAGTTCCGGTAAAAAATGGGAATATGTAAAGGCTGTCATTTTTCAACAACCTTATATGACCGAGAACACGGGCAGGTACAAAGGTTATCCAATGCGAACCTGGGATGGAAATCAATACAGGGGAGGTTTCAGTGATCATTTCCCCACTTATATCGTTATCCGAAGAAGGATATAAATATGTAAATACGTATTTATTCGTATTGATTATCCAGTAATAGTAAATGAGTTTTGAATCATTAAAAACAAAGCTCATGAAAAGAATTACGTTATTACTCACTTTTGCCTTTGCTTCTTCGTATTTACTGGCACAGGAAGTTGATTTAAAAAAATTCGAAAAAGCCTATATCGCGCAGGATTATAAAAATCCATTTAAAAGAGCAAAGAAGATTTGTTTTTTAGGCGTAAACCTGGGCATCAGAACGCAATCATTTACTTCAAAAAACCAAAAAGGGACCAATACCTTACACACTTATTTAGGTAACCTTACGATGGATGTTGGATATGAACTGGCCGATTTATTCCGAAAAAAACTGGAAGACAAATTTGCTGAACTGGGCTATACCATTGTAGATCCTAATTCATTAACAGAAAATGATTTGTATAAAAAGCTGATGGAGAATACAACCAAAAAGCAGGATGAGGAATTTTTTTCAAAAGATTTTGGAATTGCTATCAGAACCTTCCCTTCCGGCAAACGCCCTGTGTTTAAATTCCCCAAATTCAATGGTGGAGCACACGCAAGACTGGCCAATCAGGAAGACATGATTGTAGTGAATATTTCTCCGGTACTAGAACCTTATTTTATTAACTGGGAAAGAAAATATAAATACACAACTGAGTATACGGACAACTTCGATTTTGACCCCATCATGCGATTCACTACTTATTCCAATCCATTCTGGTACGATGTACCCAATCAAATAGCGGGTCCGGATTATGGATACATCAATTTTGAG
>CALEST010000019.1 GCA_937907555.1 uncultured Sediminibacterium sp. | reverse complement strand
AAAACCCTGATTTTACAGCTGTCCCAAGCAGTTTTCAGCAGGAAAATCGCCCATGCTTGGCTGTTTTTCCAGAAACTTGTATGAATTCATCCTGCCGCAATAGCTTTACCGATTAAATAGACTAGGATCAAATGAAACTAACAGCCACACAAATTTTCGATGGACAAAAATTCATCCCTGATCCAACCGTGATTATTACCAATGCTGAAGGCGTTATCACTGACATGATTCCCGCTGAACAGGCCGGAGAAGATGTGCAAACCTATGATGGTATCCTCTGCCCCGGCTTTATCAATGCGCACTGCCACTTGGAGCTAAGCCATATGTACAACATGCTTCCTGAAAGAACAGGACTGGTTGATTTTCTCATTGGTGTATTTCAGCAAAGACATTTTCCTGAAGAGACAATAGCAGGCGCTATTGCAGCAGCAGATAAATCAATGCATGAAGCAGGAATTGTAGCTGTTGGCGATATCAGCAATACACCATTTACCATTCAGGCAAAACAAGCCAGTAAGCTTCGCTACAGAAACTTTATTGAAGTAACAGGCTATGTGCCCGGCATCGCAACACAACGCTTTGCCAATATTGAACAGGTATACAACGCATTTACGAGTGTACTACCTCATGTATCCATTGTGCCGCATGCACCTTATTCTGTGTCGCCCGAATTATTTAGCATGATCAACGCACACAGCAGAGGAAAAATCATCAGCATCCACAATCAAGAAACAGCTGCAGAAGATGAAATGTATCAGCATGCTTCAGGTGATTTCTTTCGCTTGTATGAGACTTTGGGTGTAGACATCAGCTTCACCAAGCCCTATCACCAAAGCAGTGTGCAAACTTATCTGCCCTGGTTAGATGAAACCGCTGCCACATTACTGGTACACAATACCTGCATCAGCGAGGCTGATCTGCAGTTCATCAAAGCACAGCAACAAGCTATTCACTATTGCTGCTGCATCAATGCCAATCTATATATCGAAAACAAAGTGCCTCCTATTGAATTGTTACGTAAACATCAAACACAAATCTGTTTAGGCACAGATAGTTTAGCCAGTAATTACCAACTCAGTATTGCAGCAGAAATCAAGACCATTCGTGAACGCTTTCCGCAGATACCATTCGCTGAATTACTACAATGGGCAACCTATAACGGCGCACTCGCTTTGGGATTTGATGACCAACTCGGTAGCATAGAAAAAGGCAAACAACCCGGATTGCTTTTAATAAAAAATACAGATACGATGCAGGTGAAAAGATTGATCTAACCCAATACTTCCTGCAATACCGGCCAACTTCTTAGTTCGCCAAAATCAGGAATATGCAATGCCATAAAAGTCTGATACGCTTGTAAGATTTCTCTTCGCTGTACTCTGTTAGAAGTGATTCCACCCAATTGTGAAATACTAGTTGCTTGGATAATGGCTGAAGTAGTTGCAGCTGCCGTTCCATCAATATAATAGGGATGATCCGGCAAGGAAGATGTGAAGCAACCTTCTTTCAAATCAAAAATATCACCACTCAAATCGCCTGCAATCTGAAAGCCCAACTCAGCACACAATTTCAACGTAAAGTACAAAGGCAGGTTGGCAGCAACAGTATCTTCGGCCGTGTCCAATTCCTGCAAGCTTTCGGCAATCAAGGCAAACATTTCCGGATTGGCTTCAGGCTGTTTCAAACTATGCTGTAATATTTCAATCATATACATCGCTACAGCATGTTTCACCACATCGGTAAACAATTGACGATACAAATAGGCCCACTGGTATTCTTTGACAAACTGTAATTGCTTGAATTCGCTGTGGTAGACTTCCATATCCAGAATAGAACCCGGCTGGAAATACATAGCACGACCTGCAGATTTTTTACTGCTTTGTCTTACCCCTTTGATGAGGTAACTCTGGATGCCAAATAATTCTGTGTAAGCGGATACAATTAAACTGGTATCTCCATACTTGGTTTGC
>CALEST010000018.1 GCA_937907555.1 uncultured Sediminibacterium sp. | reverse complement strand
GGTGTGAATCTGGGTTTCATGAGTTTCTTTGCTAAAGCCTGTGCCATTGCTTTAGGTGAGTGGCCGTCGGTGAATGCCTATATTGATGGAGATCAGATTGTATATCACGATTATGCGGATATTAGTATCGCAGTAAGTACACCTAGAGGTCTTACTGTTCCTGTTATGCGAAATGTAGAGAGCCTTAGTATGGCAGATATTGAAAAGAAAGTGGTAGAGTTGGCAGCAAAAGCTAGAGATAGCAAATTAACAGCGGATGAATTGCAGGGTGGAACTTTTACCATTACCAATGGTGGTGTATTTGGTAGCTTAATGAGCACTCCAATTATCAATATTCCTCAAAGTGCTATTTTGGGAATGCACAAAATCCAGGAACGTCCAATGGCTATCAATGGTCAGGTGGTGATTCGTCCTATGATGTATTTGGCCTTGAGTTACGATCACCGTATTATCGATGGAAGAGAGAGTGTTAGCTTCCTGGTTCGAGTGAAAGAATTATTAGAGAATCCGGCTTTGTTGCTGATAGGAAAAGATCCTGTTAAAGCTTTATTGGAATTATAGTGAAGTACGCAGCCAATTATGTAAAATCAGCTGCTGCAATACTAAGCTCGTTTAAGAATGAATCGCCATTTTCGATTTATCTGAAAGCCTATTTTGCTGCGAACAAAAAGTTCGGTTCCAAGGATCGTAAATTCATTGGTCAGCTTTGCTATCAGTATTTCAGAACCGGTAAATCCTTAGCTGATTTGCCGACGGAAGAAGCCATAAGGGTAGCGGTCTTTTTATGCAATGAACAGCCCAATGACTGGGGGGGATTATTCAGTGAAGCATGGATAGAAGCATGGTCACCAGCGTTATCAGAGCGAATTGCTATTGTTCAAAAAGAAATTCCTGATTTTAAATCAGAACTGATTTTCCCTTTTGAAAAATGGATTAGTAAATCAATTGATTTTAAATTATTCAATGAATCACATTTGATTCAACCTTATTTGTTTATTCGTATTCGTCCGGGAAGACTTCAAAATGTTTTAAAAGCCCTTGATAAGGCAAATATTGCTTACCGTTCAATCAGTAACAATTGTTTGGCATTGGCCAATGGAACCAAACTGGAAGGAATAGGGGAAGTGGATAAGGATTTTGTAGTGCAGGACTATAGTTCGCAACAAACAGCTGTATTAATGGAGCCTGCCAAAAAACTGCGCAAAGGGAAAGATGCTTCTATTGATATCTGGGACTCCTGCGCAGCAAGTGGAGGAAAATCAATTTTGGCAAGGGATGTTCTAGGTAATATTAATCTGACCGTTTCTGATGTTAGAAAAACCATCATTCAAAATTTAATCAGCAGATTTCAACGGGCAGGTATTCGACAGTTTGATTCTGTAATTGTGAACCTGAGTGAGCCAGTTCAATCTCCCGAATTACAGCATAAAACATTTGATTTGATAATCTGTGATGCACCCTGTTCAGGTAGTGGTACCTGGGGAAGAACACCAGAGCAGCTCTCTTTTTTTAACACGGAGCATATTCAGGAATACCAAAAGACGCAGGAATCTATTGTGACGTCAGTATTCCCTAAGTTGAGGCCTGGTGTTTATTTTCTCTATATAACCTGTTCTGTATTTGAAGCAGAAAATGAAGGAATAGTGCAGTATATTTCACAATCAATTCCTACAGCTGAACTGATTAGCCAGCAATTGATTGCTGGTTTTGAAAAAAGAGCAGACTCTATGTTCGCCGCTTTATTTAGAAAACAGGATTAAGGATTAAGAATTAATTCACCCCGCTGAATTATACCTCCTCCAATAACATCATTGTCTTCATAAAAAACAGCGCTCTGACCAGGTGCAATGCTTTTTACATTTTCATAAAAGCGAGCCCTGATATTACCATTGGGTTCATTGTATAAATTGCTAAGTGCGCCCTTGTCTTTGTAT
>CALEST010000017.1 GCA_937907555.1 uncultured Sediminibacterium sp. | reverse complement strand
TAACTGCTCTTTGAAATTCTTCAACTTGTCGTAGAGTTCTTTACCTTTTGCCTTACCTGTTGGAGGTGCAGAAATAAACAAACGGGTAGCGGCATCCAGGTCGTCTTCCTTAAAATCTTCCTTGCCATCCACCATTTTAAGACCAGCTTCTTTTTTTAATTCTGCTTTCAAGGCTTCAATGTAATTGTACACTTCGTCTGAAAGCGCTTTTGCCTTCTGAGCTTTGGGTAACCAGATTTCAGCTTTCTCTCTTGTAGTAGGATCTTCAACTTTTTTCTGGAATGATTTAAAAATTTCAGAATTCTTTTTTTCCGCAACTCCGGTAGCCGTCATCAGGCTCTTGTCTACGGTTTTAAAAGCATTCAATATTTCTGAAGAAACGTTTAGTGCAAGCAAAGCCGTTAACACGAGATACATCATGTTAATCATCTTCTGCCGCGGTTCCTTAGGTAATGACATATTTTTCTTATTTATCTAAATGCGTTGTTCAATTTTATTCCCAACCAATTATCTGCCCTGCATTGCAGTAAGCATATTGCCGTATACCTGATTCAATTTGCTCAGGTTGGTAGCCAATGCAGCAATTTGTTCTTTAGCTCTCTGAGCATCTTCTGCAGTACTATTCATAGCTTCAGAAGCTGCTGATAGTTTACCATAGAATTGATTCAACGCTTTTAAATGATTATTACTTTCCTGTAATTCCAACTCGTAGATGGTATTTAAGGAAGAAAGGTTTTTGGTTAATCCCTGAACCTGAATATGGAACTGCTTATTGCTTTCGGCAGCAGCTTCAAAACTAGATAAGGAATGTACTGCGCCATTTACTGCGGTAGCTACTGAACCCAATGCGGTTGCAGCTGCTTTTGAATTGGCACTGAAATCACCGGTAGATTTTACCACATCGCTGATTTCACCCATTTTCTCAACGGTAGTTCCCAGTTTTTTGAAGCCTTCACTTAATTTTCCAAGGTTTGCAGGCGTAATATCTGCTTCTGCCAACATTTTTTCCATGCTTTTCAATGCAGGATTACCGGAATCTGCAACAACTACGGGTGCACCCATATCCGGAGGAGGTAGAATGGCATAAATAATGAAAATCAATGCCTCAGTTGTTAAACCAATTTTTAAAGCCCAGTCGGCCCAAGAAAGGTGAAGGATTTTTGCCATTGCACCAAAAATCACCACGGCAGCACCAAGAGATACAACAACGTTTACCGCGCGATTAACTGTAGGAGAAACACCTGAAGCCATAATTGTATTTTTTGTAGTTTATTTTATTTTTTCATTTTAGGAGCCAAATCGATTACACAACGGAAACCGATATAAGATTTTGCAGTATCCTGGTATTCGTAGTTACGAGTGCTAACCTGAATCTGATACTGTGTATCTTTCCAGGAACCACCTCTGATAACTTTACGTTTTTCACGAGGACGATCAGAGTCTTTTGCGTCATAACGAACATCCGGACTCATATCAGACAAGAAATTATAAGAACCTTCATAAAAATAAGAGCCCGTCCATTCTGCCACATTTCCACTCATATTATATAAGCCATAATCATTGGGCCAGTAAGCATCTGCTTTAACGGTGTAGAATCCACCGTCTTCGGCATAATTACCTCTTCCGGGCTTAAAGTTGGCTAATAAACAACCTTTCTTGTTACGTGTGTAATAGTTACCCCATGGGAACATAGAGTTGGTTCGGCCGCCTCTGGCAGCGTATTCCCATTCTGCTTCAGAAGGCAGACGGTAATCACCATCGTAAGCCAAGTTCTTCTTGGCAAGGGCAGCGTTCTGATAATGTGTTCTCCAGCTACAAAAAGCCATTGCCTGCTTCCAGGTTACCCCCACCACCGGATAGTTTCCGAAAGAAGGGTGAGAAAAATAACGCTTGGTCATTGGTTCATTATAGGAGTAAGAGAAATCTCTCATCCAAACCAATGTATCCGGATACACTTTCTGGTTTCTTTTAACAATAAAGTTCTTTCTGGGCTGACCGGCATTCTCTCTTTTAGCCGCTTCAGCCAGGTCAAAATATTCAATGCGGTAAACCAATTTGTCAGGATCAATTTCAGGTTTTCCGTAGAGTCTGTTATCCGGTGCCAGATTCAACTCATTCAATTGCTCAACAGTTTTTCTATCCCATTTGATGGTTTTAACTCTTGCCCAATCAACAGCCATGGTATCATCTTCTTTATTGATCCCCTGACCAAATAATATTTTGAAAGAAAGAGAATCTCTGACCCAATTTACAAACTGACGGTATTGGTCATTTGTGATTTCCGTTGCATCCATCCAGAAACCCGGTATAGAAACCTGTCTGTTTCTTGTAGTGTACTGGTAGCTGATATCTTCATCGCTGGGACCCATGTGAAAGGTACCAGGCTGGATATACACCATATTCCTTGGAGGATTCATATTCTGCTTGGCAGTTGGAGCCACTCCATAGAGTTGGCCATCATCTGGCAATCCTTTGCCTCCCTTGCCTTTGAACAGGTTACAGGAAGTGACCGTAAACGCACAAATTGCCGTTACAACCCAATAAAAATGTCTATTCATGACCACAATTGATTTTGACAGGAGCAAATATATTGTTTCAAATGACTGAGTACGATTAAAATGTACTGTATCAAATGGTTTTTAAGTAAATTTTACAATCAATAATAGCTAATTAAGTTCAACTAAATAGGTTTTGTTCATAGGGCCTGTCAATGGCAAATTACTTATAAAGTTGTTACATAATTGCTAAAGATAAACTAGAACGAAAAAAAAGACGAAATGTTGCCTGAACAAGCAACAAAAAACCCCTCTTTTGAGGGGTTTTAGCTATTTATTTTTTAACTGATTTAAGAGGCGTTTTCACTGCACTCTTCTTGGCAGCGGGTTTGGCTGATTTAGCAGCAGGCTTGTCTATGGCCTTCCCTGCCGGTCTGGAAGAAGACTTAACGGATGATTTTCCGGGCTCTTTCTGGGCTGTTTTTTCTGCAGGAGGATTCGCCAAAAATAAGTCCAGGGCAGCTACCATACTTGGCCTTTGAGGACTTGGTACCTGTATCTGCAGTTCGAAACCAGCATCCACTACCGCTTTGGAAGTATTGTTTCCAAATGCAGTAAATACAGTTCCATTCTGTTTAAAATCAGGAAAATTATCCAGGAGGCTTTTTACCCCGCTAGGTGTAAAAAGGCAAATCATGTCGTAATCGTTCTTCTGCAATACGGGTTTGATATCGTTGCTGATGCTTCTGTACATATAAGCCAGCTGAAAATCGCAATGGTTGTTTTTTAACCAGCCGCAGATTTCGTTATCCTGCTGATTCTCACTGCACACATATAAAAACTTTTCAGCCTCTTTGTGCTTATTGATTACATCAAGCATGCTTTTATTGGTGCCATCTGCACCATAGAACACTTTGCGTTTTCTGTACAAAATAAATTTTTGCAAATACAAGGCAACTGCTTCTGTTATGCAGAAGTATTTGGTATCCT
>CALEST010000016.1 GCA_937907555.1 uncultured Sediminibacterium sp. | reverse complement strand
AATCCTGCTTTAATAATTTCAACCATTCCTGGTAACGAATTCCTTTATTTTTATCGGGATTATTGTAAAATTTATCCTTGTCTGCTTCCATAGCCTGTACATTCAATTCGGTCTTCAGTTTAAGCAATGTATTGTTCTGATTTACTGTATTAGTAATGCTTTTCTGCATCTGCTTAAACTGATCAATTTGCAGATTGATGGGATTTTCATTGTTGGCACTTAACCATTTTAAATTGTCCTGTAACAATTTCAGATTGGGATCGGAAACAATTCTTTCCTGTTCCTTTTTAACTATTTGATCCAGCTGACCGCCATCACCCCCATTCCATAACTGATATCTGGTCTGTGGAATAGCATCCCAGGGTAAGGAATTGGGATTATCCTTCTCTCTGATCTTCAGATATTCATAGGTATCGGGCATAATAATATCTGGCACCACTCCTTTTAATTGTGTACTGCCCCCGTTAACCCTGTAAAATTTCTGGAATGTTAAACTTACAGCCCCGAATTCTGTTCTGCTGCTGTAAAAATCAATTGGTCTTCCAAATGGTATAGGTCTTTGTACCGTTCCCTTTCCATAAGTAGAGCTACTTCCAATTACAATACCTCTTTTATAGTCCTGAATGGCGGCAGCGAATATTTCGCTGGCAGATGCACTTAATTCATTCACCATTACAGCCAATGGCCCATCGTACAATACCGATTCATCATTGTCTCTCCAGGTTTGCTGATCTACCCTGCCGTCTCTTTCTTTTACCTGAACTACCGGACCTGAAGGGATAAACAATCCAACCATTTTAACCACTTCCAGCAGAGAACCTCCGCCATTGTTTCTAAGATCAATAACAATGCCCTTAACGTTTTCCGCCTTCAGTTTTTTCACTTCTTCCGCCACATCTTCCGAACATTTAAAACCATTTTTGTCTTCAAAATTGGCATAGAAATCTGGCAATGCGATATACCCGATTTTATCATTGCCCTGCATAACAATAGCACTACGGGCCAATCCTTCATCCTGTTCAATTTTTTCTCTGATCAGTGAAACGGTTCTGGTAGTACCATCTTGTTTTTTGAAGGTAATTCTTACTTCTGTGCCTTTATCGCCTCTGATTAACTTAACTGCATCTTCTGTACCATATCCACTCACATCAACGGGTTCATTAGCCCCCTGTGCTACTTTAATAATTATATCACCAGCAACGATGGCTCCTGACTTCCAGGCAGGTCCTCCGGTAACAATACTGGCTATTTTAATTCCATTGTCATCTTGTTGCAACTGCGCCCCAATACCATAAAACTGGTTGCTCATTCTTTCATCAAATGCTCTTTTCTCAAGTGGAGGGTAATAATCCGTATGTGGATCCATCAGGTTGGTAATAACATTGATAAAAGAGTTGAATCGCTGTTCTTCCGTGAAAGTAGTTTTAATCCGATTGAAAGTTCGGTCCATCATTTTAAGTACACTGTTTCTTGCATTCAATTCCAGACTATCATCTGGTAACACACGAAAACTATCCTTGCCTTTGTTTTTTTCTCTCTCTTCCTGTAAATCCACAAAACGTTCCAGTGTATAATATTTCAATTTTTTTCTCCATCGATCCTTGCGAGCCTCATCTGTCTGTGTATAATTCAGCTTTTCACCATCCAGCTGCACCGATTCATTTACAGAAAAATCAAAGGGCTTAGATAATATCTCTTTATAAAAGCGTACCGTTTCTTCAACGCGTTTTGAATAAATACTGCTGACTGTTGGCTGAAACTGCATGGCTGCACCATGAATTTCATCGTCAATGGTTGTTTCCATTTTCTTCAATCCATTTACATCTTCTGCAGTAAAAATACTTTTGTCTCCATCCAGTTGATCCAGATATCCTTTGAAGACTTTTTTTGAAAATTCATCATTAATTTTTTTAGGACTGTAATGCTGCTGTTCCAGCAACATGCCTACGGTGTTCAATAATCTTTGTTGCTGTGCTATTTTTTCATTGGAATCTGCTCCGTTAATGCTGCGAAAGGCAATAAAAAGTGAGCCAAATAATACCAGAGCCGTTAACACTAACCCTTTTCTACTCTTCATAAATTGCTTGAATTTTTGCATGGTCTTTCCAAAAATAACCCAAAATAAGATGCCAATTGCAACTACATTTTCAATTAACAAAGGTTTGGATGAAGTTTTTTTAAAAAATATTTCCTACTTTTGCCGTCCACAAAAACGGAGGGCGTAGCTCAGTTGGTTAGAGCGTCAGTTTGTGGCACTGAAGGCCGGGGGTTCGAGACCCCTCGCTCTCCCACTTAAAACCTATAAAGCGTATGTTTTATAGGTTTTTAAATTTTACAGCATGAGTCTTATTTACCTGATACCCTTTATTTCAGCCTTTATTGGCTGGTTTACCAATTGGGTTGCCATTAAAATGCTTTTTCATCCTAAAGAACCAGTGAAGATACTGGGCATCACTTTTATCGGCATTTTCCCTAAAAGACAGGCACAGTTTGCCGAAAAACTGGGCAAATTGGTAAGTGCCGAATTGCTCTCCTTTCAGGATATTGAAGAAAAAATTACAAATCCCAGAAATATGGAAGCCCTGATCCCCCAGATAGACGCCCATATTGACCATTTTCTAAGAGTGAAACTAGCCGATCATATGCCAATCATCAGTATGTTCATAGGTGACCAGACCATTGCACAGATGAAAACTGTTTTTATGGCAGAATTACAGGAATTATTTCCTGGTTTAATGAAATCATATATGAACCAGCTACAATCACAGTTAGACCTGGAAAAAATAGTAATTGAAAAGGTAAAAGGATTCTCATCAGACAAATTAGAGCAGATATTAAATGATATTATGTCTAAAGAATTCCGATTTATTGAAATTCTAGGAGGTGTTTTAGGTTTTATTATTGGTATTATTCAGGTGCTGCTAACGATGATTGCTTAGTCACCGACGGATTAAAAGACCTATTCGCCGATTTTGTTAAACTTTATCCACTCAGGCTTGTCATATTACCGCTCATAAAATGGGAGAATCAATCCCCATGGGTCTAAACCAACTTTGCAATTAATAACAATGATGAATATGCGTAAATTTTTAGGAATTTTTCTTTTAGCCGGGATGATCATGGGTCATGCCAAGGCACAAATGCCCCCAATGATGGGTGGACGTGCCGGTGCAGGCGCCAGCCAGAACATGAATATTGGACATTTCTATGGAAAAATGGTCGATAGTAAAACCAATAAAGGAATTGAGGGAGTTACCGTACAACTTAGGGGTAATAAATTCGATACCGTTACCAAAAAAATGAAAGAAGCCATTTTGGGAACCGTTATTACCAAATCCAATGGTGATTTTAGTTTCGAAAACCTGCCTCTGTTTGGCAATTTCAAATTAAATGCTACTGCTCTTGCCTATAAAACGATAGACCAGACCATTTCATTCGGCATTAAAATGCCTTCAGGTGGAGGTGGAAATATGCAGCAAATGCTGGGTATGGCAGATAAAGACCTGGGGAATATAAAAATGGAGGAAGATGCTACCAATCTTGGCAACGTAACGGTTACTGCTTCAACCAAACCACAGTTTGAACTGGGAATTGACCGTAAAATTTTCAATGTAGACAAGAACTTAATGGGTTCCGGACAAACGGCAACCGAATTAATGCGTAATATCCCTGCTTTGAACGTGGACATTGACGGAAATGTAACATTAAGAAACGCTTCCCCAACCCTATTCATCGATGGAAGACCCACTACCATTACTTTGGATCAGATACCATCCGACATAATAGAACGTGTGGAATTGATAACCAACCCTTCTGCTAAGTTTGATGCTTCCGGAGGTAATGCCGGTATACTAAATATTGTTCTTAAGAAAAATAAAAAAGTGGGTTACAATGGTGGCATCAGAGCTGGTGTAGACTCACGAGGCATGATGAATGGCGGTGGAGATATCAATATCCGTCAGAATAAATTGAACTTTACCGGTAGTGGTGTTTATAATCAGCGTAAATCTATTTCAGAAGGCATTACGGACAGAAACAATTTATTGGCAACCCCTAGCAGTATTTACAATATGCAGGATGCAACCAACAAAGGATACTTTGCTTTCTTCAGAGGCGGACTTGATTATTTTGTTGATAACAGAAACACTATTTCTGTAACAGCCAATTTCAACAGAGGCCAGTTTGATAATGACCAGACGCAGCGGGTTGACTCTACTATCAAGGGTATTCCAACTTCTTATTCTAACATTGGGACCCAGTCTACCAGCAATTTTAGAAACCTGGGAACTCAAATCAGTTATAAGCACAATTTTGCGAAGAACGGTCACAATATTTCTTCGGATTACAATTATAATAAGAGTACAAACGATAACCTGTCTAATATTGGCAATTACACATATAACCTGAATGGTACTCAGAAAGGAAACCCATTGTTGCAACGCGGTATTGGATCCGGTGGAACAACCAACCACACTTTCCAGATAGATTACGAGAACCCGCTTACCGATGACAGCAAATTTGAAGCAGGCGGACGTGTGGCTATCAGAGATTTTAATAACAAACTAGATCAATTCCGTTTTAATCAATTGTCTGGTCAATACGAACTGGTTCCTTTAATTAGCAGCAGATACAAGTACACAGATGCTGTATATGCAGCATACAGTACTTATAGCTTTAAAGTTAAT
>CALEST010000015.1 GCA_937907555.1 uncultured Sediminibacterium sp. | reverse complement strand
CAGGAAACAACAGAAGATAATAGTCCGCCAATTGGCGGCGCAACAGCTGTATTCAGGGATACGGTTTCTGTTAAGGACGGCGAAGTAACCATAACCTATGCAAAGTCTGATGCCTGTTTTCCCAGCAATGAAATTTTTTCTTTCACTGCTTCGGCAGCAGGCATACCTGCCGGTTCAAAATATATCTGGGAGTTCGGGGATGGTAAATCCTTAACAGGTACAACTGTAAGAAATATGTACAGGAACCCGGCTACTTATACAATTATTCTTCAGATTAAGAGTTCGGCTGATGTATTGATTCATAAAGCTTCTATTTCAGTAAAAGCACTGGGTCAGCAAGTAACACCAACAGCTATTTTCTCTAGTGCTTTGCCTGATATAAATTACCTGAATAACATGACATTTACCAGTAGATCTACAGTGCCAACTGGTACTATTGTAGATCATTTCTGGGATTGGGCAGATGGTACTACGAGCAATAGTTCCAATACCTTTATGCCAAAGAATTTTCCAAAAGTTCCGGAAGACAAAAACTACAATGTAAAGATGATTGTTACTGCCAACTCCGGATGCAGGGATACTGCTTCCTTAAGTGTTTTTGTGCCGGCTTCCTATAATATAAGCGGGAACTTTACAGCAGAACAATTTGATGCCTGCACCAATGAGTACTTTATTTTTACTCCAACTGCAACAGGCGTACCAGCTGGCGCAGAATATACCTGGGATTTTGCTGATGCAACGGGTACAGTTACAGGCAGTCCTGTGAAGAAGCAGTTTACTTATCAGAATGATTATGATGTTAAAATGACGGTTACCTTAAAAGGTAAAATCATATATCAAACCCATAGACCAGTTAGAGCATTTGGTCAGAATATCAAGCCCAAGGCATTGATGTTAAAGAATGTGGTAAGTTCTACCGCAACCAAGGAAGTTTGGGCTTTTTACAGTCAGTCCAATATTCCACATGGATATTTAACTGGTTACAGATGGGAAATGCCATTTAACAGAGTAGACGATAATTTCAATACAATCGTAGAGCAGGAGTTTACAAAAGCTGCAACGCCAACCAATTATTCTGTTAGATTGATTGTGACGGGTAATACAGGCTGTAAAGACACAACTGTTGCCAATATAACCGTACCGGCTAAATAAGCCTTATGAAATTCATACGTATCCATTTATTCATATGTCTGGCTGCTTTATTTCTTTTTGCCTGTAAAAAAGAAACAGCTATTGATTTGGATAAATTGGTGCAGGTAGACTCTGTTCAATTAACAAAAGGGGCAATTGTTACTGTATCAAGAGATACTACTACAGTAACTTACGGTAATGTTGAAGCCAAATTTAGTCAGACTTCTACCTGTTTCCCTTCAACTGAAGTATTTACATTCACTGCCTCTGGTGTTGCTTTACCAGCGGGGGGATATTATAGCTGGCAGTTTGGGGATGGGAATATAGCCACAGGAGCCACTACTACGCATTCTTATCAGGCTGCCGGATCTTTTGTTGTGACTTTGATGGTGATGGCCAATGCCAATAATATGCTGGCCAAAGTAAGTTTTGGTGTTAAGGCTTTGGGGCAGCAAACCAAGCCCGAAGCCAGTTTTACCACCAAGTTCGATTTTCCTCAGAATTTGAATTATGTAACTTTTAATAGTACTTCTTCAATCAATCAGGGTGATATTGTACAATATAAATACAGTTGGGGAGACGGAACTGAGCATATCAGTTCAGTAGGTTTGGTTAGACATGAATTTCCCAAAGCCATCAATGATTCTACGTATTCAGTAAAATTGACCATCCTTTCAAATAGCGGATGCAGCGATGATACCACGATTTTATTAACTATACCAGGCAGGTACAATATCAAAGGAAAATTCAAAACAGAGTCTTTTGATGCGTGTACCAATGAAAGAATATTATTTACAGCTGAAGCAGAGAATGTTCCATCAGGTGCCGTATATGAATGGGATTTTTCAGATGGAACTGGTGTAAGAACAGGCAATCCTATTATGTATAAGTACAAATTCCCTAATGATTATGATGTTATCATGAGTGTAAAATTGAATGGTAGGGAAATCTACAGAACCAATAAGTTGGTGAATGCAAAGGGAGAGAATCCCAAGCCTACTGCCAAGTTTGAGGAAACCCTTGTATGGGATTACCCCACTACACAGCGATGGTCGTTTAATAGCAGATCTACCATTCCTACCAGTACCATTGATTCTTATCAATGGAGTTTTGGAAATGGAAATACCAATAATGAATTTTACAGCTTCATAGAAACCGTATATAGCAAAGAAACAACCAGCAAAACCTATACTGTTCAGTTAATTGTAACTGGAAACGGTTGCGCAGATACTGCCAGAAAAACCATCACTATTCCTCCAAGATAAATATTTTATTTTTTTGCATATTTGTTGTCAGGTGTAAATAAATAAAACTACACCCATGAAACTTTTGCTATCGTCTATCTTTTTGATTGTTGCATTTGCGAGTTGCAAAAAGGAGGCAGCTCCTGAAACTGACCAAAGAATACTTGTTAAATATGAAATTGTAGCAACAGCAAAGTTTGCTTCTCCCAGTTATGTTTATTTTACAGATAGTCCAGGCAGGGAGTCTTCTATTTTTATGTCTCCAACAGACTCAGTTTGGAGCTTTGATGCTAAATTTTCTAAAGGAACTAAGATAAAGTTTGAATCATCGCTTGTACTGGTTGGTAACGATAAATCCTTTGTTTCATCTGTTTATTTCAATGGAGTAAAAAAAGCAACAATGGTTCCTAGTCCAACTGTCAATGTAAATAATACTTCAAGAGGTGCAGCCAAGATTGAAATTGTTGTTGAATAGTGCATGCGTATTTCTTATATTTAGTTTACTTTGAAACTAAATCAGTTACATGTACAAAATACTCAAAACAATTTTGGCTGTTTCTTTATTAATAGCCTGTTCCAGTGAGAAAAGTCAATTTAATGAAGAAGACGGACTTGATGTTTTTAACGCAGATACCCTAAAAAAACATATTGGAGTACTGGCTTCCGATGATTTCATGGGACGTAAACCCTTCACAGAAGGAGAAACCAAAACCGTTAATTACCTGGTTGAGCAATTCAGGCAAATAGGGCTTGAGCCTGGTAATGGGAACAGTTATGTTCAACCTGTTCCTATGGCCAATATACTGGCTACTGCTGCAGCTTCTATGCAGGTAAAATCTAACAAGGGAAGTTTTACATTAAAAGCATTTGACGATTATATCTTTTGGACAGATAAGACCGATTCCAGTTTTACATTGGATAATGCCGATTTGGTTTTTGCTGGTTATGGAGTAGTAGCTCCTGAATACAATTGGAATGATTATGCAGGTTTAGATGTGAAGGGAAAAGTTGTGATGGTAATGGTTAACGATCCTGGCTTCTGGATCGGGGATACAAGTTTGTTTAAAGGAAAAGCAATGACTTATTATGGCCGGTGGACATATAAGTTTGAAGAAGCCGCCAGACAAGGGGCCAAAGCCTGTTTGATTATTCACAATACAGCGGCGGCCAGCTATCCTTTCAGTGTTCAACAAAATAGCTTTAATACCACCCGTTTAAAATTAGACAACAGAGGAAAAGATATTCCGAATTGTGATATGATTGGATGGATTCCGGAAAAAGTGGCCAATCGTTTATTTCTTGCTGCAGGATTGGATTCAACACAATTGGTTAAGGCCAATCAACCCGGATTTAAAGCTGTTCCTTTGAATTTGCAATTGACTACTTCCATGAAGGTAAAAGCCAGCTTTAATCAATCCAGTAATGTAGTTGCAAAAATTACCGGAAGTAAAAGACCCGATGAAGTAATTATATATACGGCTCACTGGGATCATCTTGGAATTGGGAGACCAAATAAAGATGGTGATTCAATTTATAACGGAGCCCTGGACAACGCTTCCGGAACTGCCGGTTTATTAGAGATGGCAAGGGCGTTTAAAAACATGAAAACAAAACCGGAAAGAACCATCCTGTTTCTGGCTGTGACGGCAGAAGAGCAAGGATTGCTGGGTTCTGCTTATTATGCAGAAAACCCTTTGTTCCCTGTTGAGAAAACAGTTGCCAATATCAATATGGATGGGCTTAACCGCTTTGGTAAAACCAAGGACATGGTTGTAGTTGGTCAAGGTCAATCTGAATTGGAAGATTATCTGAATGATGCAATTACAAAAAGAGGCGGCTATCTTTCCTTTGATCAACATACCGAAGCCGGTTATTATTACCGTTCCGATCATTTCAATTTTGCCAAAAAAGGCATTCCAGCTTTGTTTGCAAACAGTGGTAAGGATTTTACAGACAAAGAAAAATTCAATGGAGAAGCCCTTGAAAAAGAGTATAACGAGAAACACTATCATCAACCATCTGATCATTTTGATGAGAAATCCTGGACAGGCGAAGGAGCCATTAATGATTTACAATTACTGTTTACAATAGGCAGAAGAATGGCTTTTGAAAAAGGCTTTCCCAAATGGAAAGAGGGATCTGAATTTAAATTAATCAGAGAAAAGAAACAGCCATGATTACGAGAGACGATATAGAAAAAGCGCACGGTAAAATTAAACCCTTTATACATCACACTCCTGTTTTAACCAACAGTAGCATCAATGAAATGGCTGGTGCTGAATTGTATTTTAAATGCGAAAATTTTCAGAAAATCGGAGCATTCAAAATCAGGGGCGGAATGAACGCTTCACTGAG
>CALEST010000014.1 GCA_937907555.1 uncultured Sediminibacterium sp. | reverse complement strand
CATTAGGCTATTTTCTACAGGGGCATCCTGCCAAAATGAAGCCTGTAGTACAATTCAGAATTGATGCCCTAAAGGGTTTACTGGGTTACTAAAATATCCAATAACTTAATTTTTAGCAAGCATCCTTTTGAAATGCTTGCTAAAAAACAAGATTTGGTAGTCAATGGCATTTTCCCAATATTTCCAATCGTGATTACCGGGTCTTTCTGTATACTCATGTGCAATTTTAAGCTTCTGCATTTTTTCATGAACGGCTCTGTTCATTGGCAAGACCCTGTCTTCATTTCCACAATCGATTAATATAGCCAGCGAATCAGCAGGTTTCTGTTCAATTGCGTTCAATACACTCCAGTCGTTCCAGTATTTTTTGTTCACCACTGTGTCACCCAGTATTTTCTCAACACCATATCCCTGACGAATGACAGTTACGTGTAAAGCTCCGCTCATACTGCCAGCTCCACTAAAATCTTCTGCATGCCTGAACCCAAGGAACAAGGAACCATGTCCGCCCATGCTGAGTCCGGTTAATACCCTGCCCTTTCTATTGGGGATGGTCTTGTAATGTTGATCAATATAGGCCGGAAGCTCTTTGGCCACAAAGCTTTCATATCTGAAATTACTATCCACAGGGCTATCAAAATACCAGCTGGTAACCGCTCCGTCAGGACATACAATCACCATCTGGTATTGATCGGCCAATGCTTTAATATGAGGTACACGGGTAATCCAGTTTCTATAGCTCCCTCCTGCCCCATGCAATAAATACACAACGGGAAAATTTTGCTTTGCATTCTGGTAACCTGAAGGAAGTACAATTACAGCAGGAATATTTTTTTTCATGGATTTACTGGGAACCATTAAAGTATCAACATCTGCCGCAATTCCATTGAATACCACTAAAAGAAAAGTGAGGACTATGCCAAGTTTTTTCATTGTGTATATTTTATTTAATTCTTCTGCTGGGCATGTTGCATTGGATTCATACCGGAAGATTGTCCTCTTCCTCTGCCTGCACCCCCTTTAAATAAACTGAACTTGGAAGGCTCATCTACCACTCCATTCGGCCATCTGTTATTAGACTCATCAATATCAGCTGTTTCTTTTAATGGATCCAACTGAATAGATACAGCTTTCTTTTGTGTCATAAACAGTTTGGTTACTTTCTGTTCATTCTTTCTCCAGATTTGTGCAGGTATTATTTCTGTTTCCTTAGTACCATCTTCAAAAGTGAATTCCACGATGATTGGCATTACAAGGCCTCCCTTGTTTGCAAAACTGATTTCATATAAATGCACATTTTCGTAAGCAGCCAATGCATCCCCTGATAAAGGTTCTGGTGCACTCATCACAGGTGCGGGATATTTGAAACTGGAATCATAAGGCTCCAGACCACGGGTATAACGCCAGTAAAAATCTCTTAAACTGGTATCCGCATCTGTATAGAAAATAATTCGCTTATCATTTCTGTTTCGCTGTTTAGAAATATCATCGAAGGCAGCAGCTCCGCTGAATAATGGTTTATCCAGACTACGCATTGCTGGCGCTCCTGTTCTTGGTGCAACAGCTGCAGGTTGCTTATTTACCACGGCATGCTTTACTCCCTCTATGGCAATATCACAGGGTTCAATGCTATAGAACCAGCCTCTCCAGAACCAGTCCAGGTCTTCTGCACTGGCATCTTCCATGGTTCGGAATAAGTCTGCAGGGGTTGGATGCTTAAATGCCCATCTTCTGGCATATTCCTTAAATGCATAATCAAATAATTCCCTGCCCATGATGGTCTCTCTTAAAATATTCAAACCGGTAGCTGGCTTGGCATAGGCATTCGGACCAAACTGAACAATATTGTCGCTATTGGTCATAATTGGCTCCAGCTGATCTTTAGGCAAGCGCATATAATCAGTGATTAAACGAGCAGGTCCGCGACGGCTTGGATATTTATTATCCCACTCTTCTTCGGTTAAAAACTGAACAAAGGTGTTCAACCCTTCGTCCATCCAACTCCACTGACGTTCATCGCTGTTTACAATCATAGGGAAGAAATTATGCCCTACTTCATGTATGATTACGCCAATCATACCGTATTTGGTAGCTTCTGCATAAGAGCCGTCTTTATTGGTTCTTCCGTTGTTGAAACAGATCATCGGATATTCCATTCCGTTAGAAGCTTCAATACTTTGTGCTACAGGATATGGATATGGAATAGAAAATTTAGAATAGGTTTTAATGGTATGGGCTACTGCTTTGGTTGAGAACTTACGATACAATCCGTAAGCTTCCTTAGGATAGCCACTCATACACATTACTTTCTTTCCTTCAATATATACAGGCATTGCATCCCAGATATATCTGCGGCTGGATGTCCATGCAAAATCTCTTACATTCTCTGCCTTGTAAACCCATGTTTTGGTTTTGGCCGATTTACCAGTTGATCTTTGATTGGCTTCTTCCAGTGTAGCAATTTCAACAGGCTCTTTACTGGTCTGCGCCTGATTCCAGCGACTTAATTGTGCCGGAGTTAATACCTGTGCATAGTTTTGACATACCCCTGTACTTAGCACGATATGATCAGAGGGCACTGTTAATGTAACATCGTAATTACCAAAAGTCAGTGCAAATTCTCCCCTACCGGAAAACTGCTGATTCTGCCAACCCTGAAAATCACTGTACACGCATAACCGGGGAAACCACTGCGCCATGGTAAACAAATGATTCCCATCTTCAAGCATTTCATATCCACCTCTTCCGGCAAAAGTCATTCTGTCGGAAATCTTATAACTCCAGTCCACATTGAAAACAAATTTCTGACCAGGTTTTAATGGGGTTGGTAATTCAACCCGCATCATGGTTTTATTGATATAATATTTCAGTGGATTACCTAATGCATCCGTTAATTTGGAAATTTTATGACCATAACCATTATCGGTTTTAGCGGCAGCAATCTTATCGAGCTGATTGGTATTAATTGCATTTTCCAGATAAGATGCATCCTGATAATTCGCATTGTTAACTGTGCTATGCTGATTTTCATCGAGCTGCAACCACAAATAAGTTAATACATCAGGAGAATTGTTAAAGTAGGTAATTGTCTCCGATCCCATTAAGCTGAGCTTTGACTCATCCAATGTGGCTTTAATAATATAATCTGCCCTTTGTTGCCAATACTTAGGACCGGGGGCCCCACTGGCTGTTCTGTATTCATTGGGTGTTGGCAAAATGGTGCCCAACTGTTCAAACTTATTCCCATGATTGGATGTGGGATTGTTCATGATATTTTGCGCCTGTGTCAGCAACACTGAAAACGCAGCAAAAGCAACCGTCAGAAATTTCTTCATACATTGATTTTTATGAATAGCTATAGCAAGGCTAAAATACAAAATGCCACCCGAATTTAAGCAGGTGGCATTGTATTTAGTTTTAACTTATGTATTAGTTGGATTTCTGCATGGCGTTTTGCATTGGGTTGGCGCCACTGGACTGACCGCGGCCTCTTCCGGCAGCACCCTTGAATAAGCTAAACTTGCTTGGTTCAGGAGCAACCCCATTTTTAGGCCAAACATTATTTCCTTCATTGATATCAGCAGTTTCTCTCATTGGATCCACTTTGATATGCTTGGCTTTTTTAGTGGTCATGAATAACTTGGTAACTTTCTGTTCATTCTTTCTCCATATCTGAGCAGGAATTTTTTCCATTTCAGTGGTTCCGTCCTCAAAAGTAAATTCTACAATAATCGGCATTACCAATCCTCCTTTATTAGAGAAAGTAACTTCATAAAGATTTACATTC
>CALEST010000013.1 GCA_937907555.1 uncultured Sediminibacterium sp. | reverse complement strand
AGGCTTTGGGTAAGACCCACTCTTCGGTAATCAGCGAGCGAAGCGAGCTAATCCGTTCCGGTACTTTTCAAAAAAATTTCAGGTAATTTCTATTGATCAAACTGATTCGGCCACTTTGCCTTCAGGCCCGCTGCTTTTTCTTCCACAGCATGCTTCATATCAGTTTTATAATTCGCCATTTTCTCAGCAACAGCAGCATCAAAAGCTCCGATAATTTGTACTGCCAGCAATCCGGCATTTTTAGCAGCATTCAATGCTACCGTTGCAACGGGAACACCATTTGGCATTTGCAAAATGGATAAAACAGAGTCCCATCCATCAATGGAGTTGGAAGATTTAATAGGCACACCAATTACAGGTAAGGTAGTAACTGATGCAACCATGCCCGGTAAGTGTGCGGCTCCGCCTGCACCAGCAATAATTACTTTCAAACCTCTTTTCGCAGCAGAAGAAGCGTAGTTCATCATTCTTTGCGGAGTTCTGTGAGCAGATACAACGGTTAATTCATAGGTAATTCCCATTTCCTGTAACACTTGTGCAGCAGCTTCCATTACACTCAAATCGCTGTCGCTTCCCATGATGATGCCTACTTGAGGTTGATTGTTCATGTTGTATTAATTATTGTGTTAATTGTTTTTTATAAATCTGAACGGTGTTTTCCAATCCCAGATAAATGGCATCGCATATTAATGCGTGTCCAATACTCACTTCATCCAGCCAGGGAATTTCTTTACTGAAAAATCCCAGGTTAAATCTGTCTAAATCGTGTCCTGCATTCAATCCCAGGCCTAAACGTCTGGCGGTTTCTGCTGCTGCAACAAAGGGAGCAATGGCAGCTTCTTTATTTCCGACAGCAAATCCAACTGCAAAAGATTCTGTATACAATTCTATTCTATCTGTGCCAGTGGTTGCGGCTGCTTCCACCATTTCTACCACAGGATCTACAAATATAGAAACCCGTATACCTGCTGATTTAAAAACCCCAATGATAGATTGTAAGTAGGATTGGTGTTCAATCGTATTCCAGCCGTGATTGCTGGTCAATTGTCCCAACGCATCGGGAACCAATGTTACCTGTGCTGGCTTTGCGGCAAGCACGAGATCTACAAACTTTTGTTCGGTTGGATTCCCCTCAATATTAAATTCGGTTTTCAGTACTTTTTTTAGTTCATGCACATCTGCATAACGGATATGTCTTTCGTCTGGTCTTGGGTGAACCGTTATGCCGTCCGCGCCGAACTGCTCTATATCCAATGCGGACTGAATCAGGTTGGGATTATTGCCTCCTCTGCTGTTTCTTAGTGTTGCCAGCTTATTGATGTTTACACTCAGCTTCGTCATGGTGCAAAATTACTTTAAACTATTCGCATATCAACCTTTTAGGCTTTAGCTTTGTTGATAGTATATGAATTATGCATCTTTAGAAGCCTGTTTAATTGACCTGGAGAAAAATGGTCATTTGGTTCGCGTGAAGGAAGAAGTGGACCCTTATCTGGAAATGGCTGCTATACACCTTAGGGTCTACGAAGCCAAGGGCCCGGCTATATTATTCGAAAATGTAAAAGGTTCCCGTTTCAGAGCAGCTTCTAATATTTTTGGCACCCTGGACCGTTCCAAGTTTATTTTTCGGGATACTATTGAAAGCGTTCAAAAACTAATAGAATTAAAAAACGATCCTGTAAAAGCCCTCAAATCACCCCTGCAAAATGCATCAGCGGGTTTGGCTGCACTTAAGGCTCTGCCTTTAAAAAATCCCTGGACCAAACCCGTGATGTACGAAGAAATCAACATCAGTGATCTTCCGCTAATTCATCACTGGCCTATGGATGGGGGGGCATTTGTTACCTTACCTCAGGTGTATACAGAAGATATTGACCAGCCAGGAATCATGAAAGCCAATCTGGGTATGTATCGCATACAACTGACTGGGAATAATTATGCAAAAGACAAGGAAATAGGCTTGCATTATCAGTTACATAGAGGAATTGGGGTGCATCAGACCAAGGCCAATGCGAAGGGACAGCCGCTGAAAGTAAGTTGTTTTGTAGGAGGGCCTCCTTCCCACACTTTATCAGCAGTGATGCCATTACCGGAAGGGATCAGTGAAATGACTTTTGCCGGAGTGCTTGGTGGCCGTAGATTCCGCTATACCTATGAGGATGGATTTTGTATCAGTACCGATGCAGACTTTGTAATTACCGGAGAAGTATATCCCGGAGAAAATAAACCGGAAGGACCTTTCGGAGACCATTTAGGTTATTATAGTTTACAACACGAATTTCCATTGATGCGTGTTCACAAAGTGTATGCAAGAAAGAATGCCATCTGGCCATTTACGGTGGTTGGTCGTCCTCCGCAGGAAGACACCAGTTTTGGTGAACTGATTCATGAAATAACAGGGGCTGCCATCCCGCAGGAAATACCAGGACTGAAAGAAGTACATGCAGTAGATGCAGCAGGAGTGCACCCTCTCTTACTGGCAGTAGGAAGTGAAAGGTATACCCCTTATACACCCACCAAACAACCTGCAGAGCTCTTGACAATTGCCAATCATGTGCTGGGCACAGGGCAGCTTAGTCTGGCCAAGTTTTTATTCATTGCCGCAGATGATAAGAATCAATTAAGTACACATCCTGTTCAGCCTTTCCTGCAATATGTTCTGGAAAGAATCAACCTGCAAAGGGATGTGCATTTTTATACCAATACCACTATTGATACCCTGGATTATTCAGGTACGGGTTTGAATTCCGGAAGCAAAGTAGTTTTTGCAGCCTACGGAGAACCCATACGTAATTTGGCGACCGAAGTTCCATCGGTGTTGAATGAATTAACTCAGTTTGAAAATCCCAGGATAGTAATGCCAGGGGTAATAGCTATCAAAACCAAGGCTTTTACCAATTATCAAACGGTAAAGGAAGAAATGAAAATGCTGAATTATCAACTGCATGAATCAGTGGATCAGCTAAATGGCATTGCAATGATAGTGGTTTGTGATGATGCCAATTTTGTTGCAGCCAATCTGCGTAATTATCTGTGGGTTACTTATACCCGTTGCAATCCTTCACATGATATTCATGGAATTAAGGAAAGCGTTATCAATAAACATTGGGGCTGCGAAGGCCCGTTGGTGATTGATGCCAGAATTAAACCCCATCATGCTCCGCCGGTAGAAAAAGATCCTGCTGTAGAAAAACGGATTGATCGATTATTTGCCAAAGGAGGCAGCTTGCAGAATATTGCTTAAGGGGATACGCTAAAATTTCTTTTGGATTGTTGTAAGGTTTTAAATCCGGATGCATCTATACATAGTATGCAACTTAATTTTTAAATCAAACCAATACAACAAGCCCTTTATTATGAAGAAATTTGCCTTTATTATTTTTGCGTTATTCCTTTCCGGATATGCCATTTCCCAAAATGCGGTAAGATTTACTCAAATCAGTACTAAGGGTAATCCCATCATTTTTCTGCCACATATTGGTTGTTCATCTGAAATGTGGAAGGATATTGCTGCTCATTTTCAAAAAACAAATGCGGTTTATCTTGCGGATTTTGCCGGATTTAATGGGGAAACTCCCATAATGGCTGATTTTACAGAAAACTATGTGAATGATGTCCGACAATTCATTAAAAAGAATAATTTGAAGCATATTGTGCTGGTTGGTCAGAATTACGGGGGATTTGTAGCGGTAAAAACAGCTTCAGATAAGTCCTTGAAATTCAAAGCAATTATTGCTTCCGATTTTTATCCAAATTTAAGTATGGTATTGAGCCCGAATATCACAAGTGAGCAGCTTGAACAGATGAAAGCCGGTATCAGAAAAGGTACGTTGGAAATGGAAGCTGAAGCTTTTGCAGCTATCCAAAAGCAAACTGCAGAAATGATGAACTTTACTAAAAAAGAAGATGTAGCCCGTTTTGTTCAATGGCAGGCAAAATCTGATCGCAATACGCTTGCAGAAACTTTGTGCGAACAGTTTGGCACGGATTTACGACCCGTTTTGAAAGACAATAAAATTCCGATGTTGGTATTTACTACCTGGTTCTTCGCCAAAACGTACAAAAACATGCCAATCTCAGAGGCAGATAAAAAATTGAAAGAAATGTATGGTGAAACCCCCAACCTAACTCATGCAATAACCGAAGATGCCCGGGATTTCATGGCAAACGACCAGCCTGAATGGTTCATTACTGAGCTAGATAAATTCTTAAAAAACTTGAAGGTTGGAAAATAAGCAGACGATTTTTGAAGAACTTTTTATCAGGTACAGGGACTGGATTTATCGTCTTTGCTACAGCTATACCAATAGCGAAACGGAGGCAGAAGACCTAGTGCAAGAATGTTTTTCAAAAGTCTGGCTGAACCTTTCCGATTTTCAGCATCGTTCTGATTATAGTACATGGATTTATCGGATAGCTACTAATACCTGTTTAATGCAAATTCGCAGGGAGAAAAACAATCCGGTAGATTATCGTGAACAATTGCAGGATAAGGCATCAGAAGAATACAATAAAGACAAAGAGAAACAATCTGAAAATCTCTACAGCGCCATTCGTAAGCTCAATGAAATGGACAGACTGATTATCTCGATGGTGCTGGAAGGGATTCCGCAAAAGCAGATTGGAGAAGTGCTGGGCATTACCGAAAACAATGTTAATGTAAAAGTGCACCGTATTAAAAGTCAATTGAAAGAAATGCTATTAAATAATCAATGATATGGATAAGGAATTTGAAGAACTGAAAGGGTTGTTTCAGCAAAAAAAAGCTTCTGTGACTTTGTCTACAGATCGGATTGAAAAAAAGGCAAAGCATGATTTATTAAAGCTCAGGCAGAACCATATTGCCAATATTATTATGCTTCTTTCCACTGCTATCGTTTTGGTTGTTATAGATAGTATTAATTCAGGAAAAATGGAAACTTCAAACTGGGGACTTTTCCTACTATTGACTTGTTCTGTATATTATGCACTCAGTAAATCCTATCTTTTGTACAGATTAAATGCCATTAAACCAACCCATAGTGTATTGCATACCATTGAACAGCTGGAACGGTATAAAAGACTGAATACATTCATGCATACATATGGGGAAATGATGTACACATTGGTGCTAAGTATTGGTATTTATTTATACATAAATCCTGTGATGGATATTATTTTACTGAATAACAGGGAAGAAGCCATGATATGGATTTGGGGAATCTGGGGAACATTGATTGCCTGGCTGCTTTTTTACAATTTTGTAATCAAACGCAGAAGAATGAGAAGCGATATTCGCATGATTGAAAATTACCTGCAGGCATTAAAAACAGAAGAGCGTTTGTAATTTCTAAATGTTTGCATAGGCTATGTGAATCTTTTTTCTTAAAATTACCAATCATGAATCAGTACATAGCCCAATTAGCCCGGATGGGGGCAGCACAGAAAAGAACAATTATTGGATTAATGAGTGGTACATCTCTCGATGGATTGGATATTGCCGTTTGTGAGATTACAGGCAGTGGAATGGAGACAGAAGTTGCTGTAAAACATTTCACTACTATACCTTTTGACGAAACATTTAAATCTGCTATCAGGGAAATTTTTTCTAAAAGAACAATCGACTTTGAACTGCTATGTCTGTTAAATCCCTGGGTGGCTGAGCAGCATGCAGCAATGATATTGAAAGCATTGAAGGGCTGGGGGATTAAACCCGTCGATATAGACCTGATTGCCAGTCACGGACAAACGGTCTACCATGCGCCTAAGCTTTTACACGGGAAACCTCAATACGGCAATGCAACGCTACAGATTGGAGACGGAGATCATATTGCTGTAAAAACCGGGATTATCACCATGAGTGATTTCAGACAGAAACATATTGCGGCAGGAGGAGAAGGGGCCCCGCTGGCGGTTTATGGAGATTATTTCATTTTCAGCAAAAGAGGAGAAGACCGGATCATGTTAAATATTGGGGGGATTGCCAATTATACTTTTTTACCGGGAAGCTTAGATGCTGCCAAGATATTCAGTACCGATACCGGTCCGGGGAATACATTAATGGATCAGTATGTGCAGCAACATTTTAATTGTGCTTACGATAAAGATGCAGCCATTGCCAAACAGGGAAAAGTAAATGATGCATTGCTGAATGTTTTATTGTCAGATCCTTTCTTTACAGAGCCCTTTCCTAAAACCACCGGCCCCGAATTATTCAATCTGACCTATCTGGACCAGGCCATTGAAGCTTCAGGGCAATCCGGAATCAGCAAGTACGATATCATGGCTACATTAAATCGGTTAACGGCTTCTACCATTGTTACAGCCATCGAACGAGGACAGGAAATGATTGGGAATAAGGAAATTACTGTGTACAGTAGCGGGGGCGGAATGCACAACCCGATGATCATGGATTTTATTAAAGTTTCTTTACCTGATGCGCGTTTTTATACCACAGATGCCTTACAGATTAATCCGGACGCAAAAGAAGCAGTTCTTTTTGCTGTACTGGCCAATGAAAATGTAGCCGGAGGCTCCGTATCCATCGGAGGAGGAAATGCAGGAATCCCATCCGTAACCATGGGCAAAATTAGCTTTCCCAAATAAAAAAGCTGCCCCATTTGGAGCAGCTTCCATCAACCTATAACTAATAGAGAGCCATGAAGCAGTGATAACTATTTTCTGCTGTTTGAGAATATGCTCACTTCGCCATATTCAGAAATAGCCAGTACCAGGTATTCTTTTTCGGTAGTCATAGAGACATAATAACTGGTTTCATTGTATTCGTTGGTAAATGCAATGCACTCCTGTAAAGCATATTCGGGGAAAGTGTACTTGCTGGTTATGGTTTTCAATGCATTTTTAGGCAATTTGTCAAAATCCTGGTAACGGGTTGTTCCAATTAAATCCCCCTCTGTATTATAGAATACTTCCACTTTTTGTTCTTCTATCTGAACACTTGCTTTTTCAAATTTTGCAGCGGATTTCCACTGTACATTGTTTACTTTACCCAACAGACTTTTCAGGTTTCCCTTGTCTGATTCCTGGGTAATCGGGTTGGCAAAACTGCTGGTACTTACTAAAATGGCGGCTGCAATAAGAATCTTTTTCATGTTTTTATTTTTTGTTTGTTTTTTTAAGATTTACAAGTCAAAACTACTGGCTTGCATATATCAGACGAAGGGGATTGTGATAGGTTACATGACCAGGTAGGCCAATTAGATGAGTGGTAGGACTGGCGGTCAGCAGAAATACGGTATATTTGCTTAAATGCAATACAGGCAAGGGATTGCTGAAGTTTGTTTAGAAAAAGTTAAGGGCTGTTTTCCTGTGATGAAAATTGTTAAAGTGTTTTTCACACTTGATAAATGGAGGCTTTTTTAAAAAAAATCGAAAAAATACTTTGTTAGGTTTGTTAATTTGGTGAATTTTCCTACCTTTGCCGTCCGAAAAAATCGGAAAAAAACATTAGAGTCATGGCAAGAGTATGTCAGATAACCGGTAAAAAGCCAATAGTTGGTAACAGTGTTTCTCACTCAAACATTAAAACCAAGCGTCGTTTCTTACCTAATTTGCAAAAGAAGCGCTTCTTCTTTGCTGAAGAAGATCGTTGGGTAACGTTAAAAGTGTCTACAGACGCTTTAAGAACCATCAATAAGAATGGTCTAAGTACAGTAATTAAAGAAATGAGAGCCAACGGCGCTAAAATCTAACTAAACACAGTAAACTACCTATAAAATGGCAAAGAAAGGTAACAGGGTTCAAGTAATACTAGAGTGTACCGAGCACAAGACCAGCGGGCAGCCGGGTACCAGTCGCTATATTACTACCAAGAACAAGAAGAATACGCCTGAGCGTATTGAATTGAAGAAATTCAACCCGATTTTGAAAAAAGTAACCGTTCATAAAGAAATCAAATAATCATGGCTAAAGTAGCTTCCAAAAACGCGAAAGTAAAAGACTTAAAAGCAGCAGCTGAAGCAAAGAACTGGACCAAAGTTATTAAGGCCGTTCGTAGCCCTAAGACTGGTGCTTACACTTTCAAAGAGCAAATTATACACAAAGACAAAGTGAACGATTTTATCGCTTCAAAATAGTCTTCTGTTGCTAATAATGTTAAAGCTTCCTTCTTCATCGTCGGAGGCTTTTTTGTATTAAACCAATAAATATCGGCCATGGGCTTTTTTGATAAATTATTCGGGAAAAAAGAGAAAGAGAGTCTTGATCAGGGTTTGCAAAAAACCAAGGAAGGATTCCTGTCTAAAATTACCAAAGCCATTGCGGGTAAAACCACTATTGACGACGAGGTACTGGATAATCTGGAAGAAGCTTTAATTGGAGCTGATGTTGGAGTGGATACTACTTTGCAAATCATTCGCAAGATTGAACAAAGGGTAAAAAACGACAAATACCTCAATACCAGCGAATTAAACAAGATACTTCAAGAAGAAATTGCATCAGTTTTAGTGGATGCGCCACCTGATTCCCTTCAAGGATTCCAAATCCCCGAAGGGAAAAAACCTTATATTATTTTAGTTGTAGGGGTAAACGGAGTTGGGAAAACGACTACCATTGGGAAGCTGGCTTCCCGTTTTAAAGCTGCGGGTAATTCAGTTGTATTAGGTGCTGCAGACACTTTCAGGGCGGCTGCCGTAGACCAATTGACCATCTGGAGCGAGCGAGTGGGGGTTCCCATTGTGAAACAGGCAATGGGGTCCGATCCCAGTGCAGTTGCATACGATACAGTGGCCAGTGCCGTAGCAAAAAATGCCGATGTAGTCATTATTGATACAGCAGGTCGCTTGCACAATAAAGCCCATCTGATGGATGAGCTGAATAAAATAAAAAGGGTAGTGCAGAAAATTGTTCCCGAGGGACCGCATGAAGTTTTATTGGTATTGGACGGTTCTACCGGTCAGAATGCAGTAGAGCAGGCAAGACATTTTACCGCCACTACCAATGTGAGTGCCCTGGCAATTACCAAGCTGGACGGAACAGCAAAGGGTGGGGTGGTGCTGGCTATAGCCAATCAATTTAATATTCCTGTTAAGTATATTGGCGTAGGAGAGAAAGTGGAAGACCTCCTTATCTTTAATAAAGAAGCTTTTGTAGACACTTTATTTTCAATTCAAAAATAAACTTGTATGAAAAAAATCGTTTTGTTTTCAGCCATTTTACTGGCTTCAGTTCTTCAAAGCAAAGCACAATTAGGAAATGTTCTGGACAAGGCAAAAGCAGTGGGTGCAGTTGCCGGTTTTGATGTGAACAGCCTTTCCGGTGGTATCATGGGTAAATTAGGCCCTGCATTGGCACTTACAGGCGCTCAAAAGCCAAAAGTAGCGGATGCTGTTACTGAATATCTGAAACAAAAAGCGCAGTTTATTGATAAGCAAAAAACCAATCCTGCTGAATATACACAACGTCAGTCTGGTATTTTTCAAGGTCTGAAATCAAAGTTGACCGGAATATTGCTAAAGAATCAGATGAATAAATTCTTAGGTTTAAAACCTGCTACCAACGATCCGGCCAACGTGCTATCTCAATTGTTTTTTTAGGAAGGGATTGGGTTTTAGAAAGTATAGCGAATGGCTAAACCACCCCATCCACCTTCAAAATAATTATATCCAATAAAGTTAAAGGAGGGCTGCCAGTCAAAACTTAGATTGAGCGGTGCTCCTTTAATTTTATAATCAAGACCCAATACCCCATCAACCCCAATGGCTATCCCGTCTGCCCTTCCAGGGTATCTGGATTTCCAATTATCACTCCATACCCCAATATGTCCGCCGCCCCCTACATACCATTGAAGCCCTTCGGCACCTGCAATCGGGAAATGGAGTTCATATAATCCTGTTAGTCTGAATCCATCATTTGAAATATAACCCAGTCCTTCAAGCGCTCTGCCCTTTTGCGTGAAATGTTTTACCGAAATAGCTCCCGGATACATTTTTACACCCAGTGCAGTTTGATAAGTGCTACCATTGTTTTGTGCTTGTACTAAACCAGTTGTAAAGGCCAATGCCAATACCATCATCATTTTTCTCATGTTCATTGTTTAGGTATATCCTTACAAAATCGTGCCAATCTGCAACCGAATGCTAAAAAAAATGTTAAGCTCCTGAATAGTTCCATTATTTTATAATTAGGTTTGTAGCATGTTTTCATTCAAAGATTTATCCGCAGCATTTAGTCAGCGATTCAATCATTCGCAGTTCCCGTTAACTCCTGCAACACTTTATGAGCCCTGTAATTATTTTTTAACGATTGGCGGCAAAAGAATCCGCCCCATTCTTTGTTTAATGGGCAATGAGTTGTTCAATGAAATTCATGAAGATGCCTACCATTTGGCCGCTGCGGTAGAATTGTTTCACAATTTTACATTGATTCATGATGATATCATGGATGCTGCAGCCCTTAGAAGAGGGATGGAAACCATTCATACCAAATACAACCAAAGCACTGCCATTTTATCCGGCGATGTTATGATGATTCAATCCTATGAAGAGTTGAATAAAATCAATGGCAATTATCTTCAGAAAATTCTCAGGATTTTTAATAAGACGGCAAAGGAAGTTTGTGAAGGGCAGCAATACGATATGGACTTTGAAAACCAGAACCAGGTTACCCTTGAAGCGTATATTGAAATGATTACCCTCAAGACTTCTGTATTGCTTGCTGCCAGTTTAGAAATGGGTGCCATTATTGGTGGCGCAAGCGAAGGCAATTGCAAACACTTGTATGAGTTCGGAAAAAATCTGGGGATTGCTTTTCAGATTCAGGACGATTACCTGGATGCATTTGGAGACCCGACAAAATTTGGTAAAGAGGTAGGTGGGGATATTAGACAGAATAAAAAAACATTTTTATTATTACATACGCTGGATGTTGCGCCTGAGGAGCAAAAAGCGCAGTTGCATGCCTTGATGCAGGGACAGGCTTCCGATAAGGTTCAGAAAGTACTGGCCATTTACAAAGCCTGTGGGGTGGATGCATGGGCCAATACCCTGAAAGAGCAATATTGGCAAAAAGCAATGGAGCACCTGGAAGCCATTGCCGTTGTTTCAACCAGAAAAAAACCGCTCAAGGAGTTGGCAGACTTCCTGATTCAGCGAGACGTTTAATTTACTTATCTTCCTACCAAATTCATCTAGCATGTCATCTTTGTTTAGAAAGAAATCAATTGATATCATTACTGCGGATGCTGCAGCTGGTAAAACCGACGGTCATGGAACCGGATTAAAAAAAGTACTGGGAGTAAAGGACCTGACTTTCATGGGGATTGCAGCTGTTATTGGTGCAGGCATTTTCTCTACCATCGGTTCTGCTGCCTATAATGGCGGACCTGGTATTGCTTTTCTTTTTGTAATTACAGCAATCACCTGTGGATTCAGTGCATTGTGTTACGCAGAATTCGCCAGCAGAATTCCCATTTCCGGTAGTGCCTACACCTATGCCTATGTTTCTTTTGGCGAACTGGTGGCATGGATTATTGGATGGGCATTGATTCTGGAGTATGCCATTGGAAATATCGTTGTGGCCATCAGCTGGAGCGGATATTTTAACAATTTGCTGGAGGGGTTTAATATCAGCCTGCCCGGATGGTTGGCTACCAATGCGAGCAATGCGCAACTGGGATATGAAGAAGCACTGAAAGCACTGGCAGCAGGGGAAGCTCCTGAAACAATGACCAAACATGCCAGATTGGGCTACGATGCCATTATGAATGCGCCTGTGATTGGTTCATGGAAAGTGATTTTGAATCTGCCTGCCTTTTTCATCGTAATGATTATTACCGGACTTGCTTATATCGGAATCAAAGAGAGTAAGAAGAGCACCAATCTGATGGTCATTTTTAAACTAGCTGTTATTGTTGGCATTATTATTTTAGGCTTTTTCTACGTAGACACCGATAACTGGACTCCTTTTTTACCCAATGGATTCGGCGGTGTGCTGGCAGGTGTTTCAGCTGTATTCTATGCCTATATAGGTTTTGATGCCATATCTACTACTGCAGAAGAATGTAAGGATCCACAACGTGATTTACCCAAGGGCATGATTTATTCTTTATTAATCTGTACTGTTTTATACATATTGGTTGCATTGGTTTTAACTGGAATGGTACATTATAGTGAGTTGAAAGTGGATGATCCACTGGCTTATGTTTTCGATAAGCTGAACATGAATAAAATAGGATATATTATTTCTATTAGTGCGGTGGTGGCTACTACCAGTGTATTGCTGGTGTTTCAGATGGGGCAGCCCAGAATCTGGATGAGCATGAGCAGGGATGGATTGTTGCCTAAAAAATTTGCAGAAGTGCATCCAAAATATCAGACTCCTGGATTCTCTACCATACTTACTGGTTTAATTGTAGCCATACCTTCCTTGTTTATAAGTAGTGGTTTCATGACAGACTTAACCAGCATCGGCACCTTATTTGCCTTTGTATTGGTATGTTTTGGTGTGTTGCTATTGCCTAAGATGAATGAAAATGTGGCCAGAAAGGGATTTAAGTTGCCTTATATCAATGGCAGATTTATTATTCCGCTATTGATTTTAATAATGACCTGGTTTTCCCGAACCAGAATCAATGAGGCTTTTGCCAATCTGGGACACGAGGGTTTTCAGGAAGTCTTGTTTCTGGTTTTCATGTTGATTGCATTAGTAACCGCATTTTTTAGTTTCAAACATTCTTTTTCTTTTATCCCTGTGGCAGGTGCTTTGTGTTGTTTGTATCTCATGATTGAGATTCCTGCTATCAGCTGGTTATGGTTTTTTGGCTGGATGTCTCTGGGACTGATTATTTATTTTTTATACGGAAAAAACAAGAGTAAACTGGCGAGCTGATGAAATACCAAGTTGGAGATGATATTTTAGTGTTGCATAGCAATGAAGAAGGAAAGGTAATTGAAATCATCAACGATAAAATGGTGATGATTGAGGTAAGGGGAGTAAAATTCCCAGCCTATATGGACCAGATTGATTTTCCCTATTTTAAAAGATTTACCGAGAAGAAACTGATACCACAGAAAAAGTTAGAACCCAAAGTATATGTGGATCAGATTGCGAAGGAAGCACCCAAACCCAACCAGATTAAAGTATCTGAAGGAGTTTGGCTTTCTTTCATTCCAAAATTTGCGCTCGATGATTTCAATGATGAAGTAGTAGAGTTATTGAAAATTCATTTGGTGAATAAAACCAATGATGGTTTCCGATTTACTTATCAGCAATATTTTAATGGAGAAGAATATTTTAGTCTGGTAAATGAAATACAGCCCTTCCATGATTTTTATCTGCATGATATTAAATTTGAGCAGGTAAATGATACCCCATCATTCAATATTGATTTTAACCTTCTGCCTGAACAAAAAGGGAAAGCCGATCATTTTGAAGTGCAATTAAAATTGAAA
>CALEST010000012.1 GCA_937907555.1 uncultured Sediminibacterium sp. | reverse complement strand
TTAAGCGTTAAAATTGAATCATGGAGCCCAGAAGGAATTTCATTAAAAAAGCAGGCGCTTTAGCCGGTGTATTTGCTGGATATGGCATTTTCAATCAATTGCAAGCAGCCCAGTTTACAGCAGCGGCCGCAATCACTTCAGATAATCCTATTGTGGCGGCTTCAGACGAGGATTACTGGCAAGTAATTCAACAGGCTTATTCGGTTCCTGCCAATTTTATCAATTTAAACAATGGGGGTGTAAGTCCTTCTCCGATAGTGGTGCAACAAGCAGTAGAGCGGTATAATCAACTCTCTAACCAGGGGCCATCCTATTTTATGTGGCGCATATTAGACCAGGGAAGAGAGCCGCTACGGCAGAAACTTGCTTTACTAGCAAGATGTTCTCCAGAAGAGATTGCGGTTAACCGGAATGCAACAGAGGCCTTAAATTCTGTCATTTTTGGGTTGGATTTACAGCGAGGTGATGAAGTAATTGGCACTAAGCAGGATTACCCCAATATGATACAGGCCTGGCGTCAGCGGGCACTGCGTGATGGAATTGTGTACAAGCAAATCAGTTTTGATTTTCCTATAGAAGACGATGAAGCCATTGTGCAGGCATTTGAAAAAGCCATTACCCCTAAAACGAAAATTTTGCATGTAACCCATATTGTTAATTGGGTGGGGCAAATTTTACCTGTGAAAAAGATTTGTCAAATGGCACATCGTCGCGGATTGGAAGTGATTGTAGATGGGGCCCACTCTTTTGGCTTACTTGATTTTTCTATTCCCGATTTGGAATGCGATTATTTTGGTACCAGTTTGCACAAGTTTTTAAGTGCACCCATTGGTTCTGGAATGCTATGGATTAAAAAAGAAAAAATCTCGAAAGTTTGGCCATTGGTATGTAATGACAAGCCACAAAGCCCCGATATTAGAAAGTTTGAAACCCTTGGTACCAGAAGCTTTCCCATTGAACAGGGTATTGGAGAAGCACTGGCTTTTCACAATGCCATTGGAGCCAAAAGAAAAGAAGAGCGCATACGCTATTTAAAAAATTACTGGGCTAGTAGAGTAAAAGATATTCCGGGTGTGCAGCTGCATACTTCATTGCAGTCTGCTTATTCCTGTGCTATTTGCGGGGTAAGTATAAAAGGATTAACCCCTGCACAATTAGATCAACAATTATACAACCAGTATAAAATACATACAGTAGGAATTGTTTGGGAGAATATCAGTTGTGTAAGAATTACCCCTCATGTATATACTAGACCTGCCGATTTAGACCT
>CALEST010000011.1 GCA_937907555.1 uncultured Sediminibacterium sp. | reverse complement strand
AAACAGGTGTTTTTAATTTAGAAGATAACCGATCTGCGGAATTGATTGACCTGCCGGGGACCTATAGTTTATATCCCCGAAGGGCAGATGAATGGGTTTCCTATAAAGTATTAATGGGGGCCGACCCAGATATTCAACCCGATTTGATTGTTTTGGTAGCTGATGCCAGCAATTTGAAACGCAATCTCTTGTTTTGCTCACAGATTATCGATTTAAAAATACCTGTTGTCATGGCTTTGACCATGAATGATCTGGCAGCAAAAAAAGACATTAAAATAGATATCGGAGGATTGGCCGCAGACTTGGGAATACCAGTAGTGGCAGTGAATCCAAGAAAGAATAAAGGGCTGAGTGAACTAAAAAAAGTGATTTCAAAAATTCAGCTGGATGCAGGTAATAAGTTTCGAGATTTTTTAGATACGGCTACCCTGGCTCCTTCAGCTGTTGCCAAAGTAAAATCTGTATTTCCAGACTGGAGTGATTATGCCTGCATTCATCAGTTGATTAATCACCAGGATCTGCTCTCTGACAAGGAAGAAAAAAACAAATTGAATTCTATCGTTTCCGAAGAACAATTCAATACCACAAAAACACAGGCAGAAGAAATTATGCAGCGGTATACCCGCATCCGTCAGATTATGCAGAAAAACGTAATTGAGACAGGACCACTCGAGAAAAAACTATTCACCGAGAAACTAGACAATGTATTGCTGCACAAAACCTGGGGATACCTTATTCTATTGACGGTTCTGTTTTTATTATTCCAAAGTATTTTCTGGCTGGCCACTTATCCCATGGATGGAATTGAATGGGCATTTGCCGCCATAGCCGGCTGGCTTTCAGATAACCTTCCGGAAATCTGGTGGAGCAATTTACTCATTAATGGCTTTATTGCAGGATTGAGTGGCATTCTTGTTTTTGTGCCTCAGATCATGATTTTATTTGGATTGATTACCGTTCTGGAAGACACGGGTTATATGGCGAGAATCAGTTTTTTGAGTGATAAGCTCATGAGAAAAGTAGGACTGAATGGCAAAAGCGTAATGCCAATGATTAGCAGCTTTGCCTGTGCTGTTCCTGCCATTATGGGGGCTAGAAATATTGAAAACAAGAAGGAAAGATTACTAACCATTCTGGTAACTCCATTAATGAGTTGCAGTGCGAGGCTGCCCGTTTACACCATTTTAATTGCGCTGGTAATTGAAGAAAAATATTATTTCGGGTTTCTGAGTTTGCAGGGACTTGTAATGATGGGGCTATACTTATTAGGCACTGTTATGGCTTTGCTGGTAAGTTATGTAATGAAATTCTTTATCCAAATTAAAGAGAAGAGTTTCTTTATTCTGGAATTACCCATGTACCGGGCACCCCGCTGGAAAAATGCCGGAATTACCATGGTAGAAAAAGCAAGAATCTTTGTAACTGATGCCGGAAAAGTAATTATGGTAATTAGTTTGCTTTTGTGGTTTTTAAGTTCCTTTGGGCCAGGCACGAGAATGGAAGCAACCAGCGCCAGATATGAAAGTCTGATTCAGCAGCATCCTTTACAGGAAGACTCTTTGAAAAAACAACTGAATACTGAATTACTTGCCAACTCATACGCAGGAGTCTTAGGCAAGTCTATTGAGCCGGCAATTACTCCGCTTGGTTATGACTGGAAAATTGGAATCGCATTAATTACCTCCTTTGCCGCAAGAGAGGTTTTTGTTGGAACAATGGCTACCTTGTATAGTGTGGATGAGGAAGATGATCAAAGTCTCCGTGAAAAATTACAATCTGCAACTTATTCAAACGGAGATAAGGTTTACACACTGGCAACAGGACTTTCTTTAATGGTATTTTATGTGCTTGCCATGCAATGCATGAGTACGCTGGCAGTGGTAAAACGAGAAACTAAAACATGGAAATGGCCGGTTATTCAGCTGGTATATATGACCATTCTTGCTTATGGTATGAGCTGGATGACTTATAACCTGTTTAACTAGTTATTGAAATACAGGTAAACGGATGTCCCTTTATCCAATGCGGATTCTACCTTAATGGTTCCACCTAAAATCTGAATAAAATCTTTGGTAAGAATTAAGCCCAGACCCGAGCCTTTTTCGTTGCCTGTACCTGTTGTACTTTGATAGTGTTCTCCGTCAAATAGCTTAGATTTTATTTCTTCGGTCATTCCAACCCCTGTATCACTAACAGACATCATAACCTGATTCTCTTCCTTGTGCGCATATACTGTTATGACTCCTTCCTTGGTAAACTTATTGGCATTACTGATTAGGTTTCTCAGGATAAAACGCATGGCATTGATTTCAGATTTAATAAACAAATCCTCATCTACCAGATTAACCATAATATTAGACTTCAGGGAAGCCATGATTTCAAAACTCTTGAACATATTGCTGACCAGGGTTCTCATATGCACTTTTTCCTTCTCGAAACCTTGTCCGCGCATTTGCATGGATCCCCAATCTACCAGGTTGTTCAACAGTTCTACCGTACCGTCAATTTGCTTTCCGGCCATATTCATCAATTCTACCGAATCGTGTTGACTGAGTATTTTTTTGGCATTCAGTTCTATGATTGACTTTACAGCACCTATTGGATTTCTTACGTCATGTGCAATAATCGATAGAATTCGATTTTGCATCTCCATTTGTTGCTGCAGTTTTTCCTGTTGCTGTTCTAATTGCTTATTCAATAAATTCTGGTCGAGCAACTTCACTACCTGGCGGGCCAGTGTCTGTAAAGTATAAACCTGTACACTGTTTAAAGTCCTTGGCTGGGTATCCATAACAGAAATGGTTCCCACTTTATACCCATTGTTATTAATTAAGGGAACACCTGTATAAAATCTTATATAAGGCGAATCCACAACCAACGGGTTATCCAGAAACCGCTCGTCTGTTGTTGCATCGGTAATTTCAAAAACAGCTGCATCTGAATTGATCGTGTGTCCGCAGAAAGATATTTCCCTGGGGAACTCATTTGCTTCAATTCCCAGCTTTGCCTTGAACCATTGTCTTTTCTGATCAATCAGAGAAACCAGTGCAATAGGGGTATTACAGATTGTTGCTGCCAATTGAACCACGTCATTGAACTCATCTTCGTATGAAGTATCCAGTACTTCATACCGATACAGCTCTTTCAAACGTCTGTTATCGTCTGATGGTATTTGTGGGGGTACCATAAACAAATTGATTTGTTTGAGCGGCTCTTTCTTTTTGGGCATCAAAAGCTGGTTTGTCCGTGCCTTTAACGCTTAAAAAGTCATTTTATTGGCTTAAACATTGAAAAAATACATTAATTGTCTTCCCAGGCTGCCAATACTTCTTCGGTATGATTCTTCGTATCTGGCTTAGCTATGATTTTCCGGATAACTCCTTGTTCATCAATTAAAAATGTAGTTCTGGTAGTTCCCATATAGGTTCTTCCCATAAACTTCTTCTCACCCCATAAGTTGTACTTATCTACAATCTTTTTTTCTTCGTCAGAAATAAGCGGGAAAGGCAAATCGTATTTTTCCTGAAATTTCTTATGGCTTTTAACACTGTCCACACTCACCCCAACTACCTGAAATCCTTTATCAATGAGGATTTTATAGTTGTCTTTTAAATTACATGCCTGTGCTGTACAACCTGGTGTATCATCTTTCGGATAAAAATACAGAATCACTTTTTTGCCCTTGAAATCAGATAGGGAAACCATATTTCCGTTTTGATCAGGAGCCTTGAATGCGGGCGCCTTGCTTCCTTCTTTTAAAACTGCCATACTTTATGTAACATTTATATTTTTGAAAAGGTTTTATTTTATCTTCACTTTAACTGCATCAGTCTTACATTTGCACAATTTATCTATACAACTACTATGCCTAAAGATCAATCAATCAAAACGGTGCTCATCATAGGTTCTGGGCCTATAATTATTGGACAAGCTTGTGAATTTGACTATTCGGGCTCTCAGGCAGCCAGAAGTCTCCGTGAAGAGGGCATAAAAGTAATACTTATTAACAGTAATCCTGCTACCATTATGACTGACCCCATGATGGCAGATAAGGTTTATCTGTTACCATTAACAGTTGAAAGCATTGAACAGATCCTGGCTGAAAATAATATTGATGCTGTTTTACCCACCATGGGGGGCCAGACAGCACTGAATCTCTGCAAAGAAGCCGATGAACTGGGGATATGGGAAAAATACAACTGCCGTTTAATTGGGGTGGATGTGGCTGCCATTGATACAGCTGAAGACAGGGAGCAGTTCAGACAACTAATGGTGAAAATTGGCATGGCAGTAGCACCCAGCCGCGTAGCCAATAGCTTTTTAGAAGGAAAGGAATTTGCACAGGAAATAGGATTCCCACTTGTAATTCGTCCATCATTCACCCTGGGTGGTACAGGTGGCGGATTTGTACATAGCAAGGATGATCTGGATGCTGCATTGGAAAAAGGATTGAAAGCATCCCCTATACATGAAGTACTGGTTGAGAAAGCAGTATTGGGCTGGAA
>CALEST010000010.1 GCA_937907555.1 uncultured Sediminibacterium sp. | reverse complement strand
GTGGTCGATTCCGTAAAGATGCAGCGATAGGAGCCGTTCTCAGCAATGGAAAAATTTCATTAGTGCTTTTGTTTTTATTGCCTGTGGTATGATGACCAAGGGCCCTGTTGCATTAATGGTTCCTGGGTTGGCTTTTGCTGCTCATTTTCTTGCACAGCGAAACTGGAAACAATTTTATCGCTGGGAATATTTGTTGGGAATTTTAATCATTGGCATATTGCTATTGCCAATGTGCATTGGTTTATATCAACAATACGATTTACAACCGGGTAAACTAATCAATGGAAGGCCGATTGATTCGGGATTGAAATTTTATTTCTGGACGCAAAGCTTTGGGCGATATACGGGCGAGAATTTCTATAAGGAAATGGGACATTTTACCTTTCTGCTTGAAAACATGTTCTGGAGCTTTCTTCCCTGGATATTTATTTTTTTACTTGCATTAATAACAGGGGTGTGGAAATTTATCTTACAGCGTTTTAGAATTAGTGAACAGGAAGAACTGATCACTTTAGCCGGATTTGTATTGACTTATCTAGTATTGGCAAGAAGTCAGGCGCAATTACCACATTATATATTTGTTGTGTATCCTTTGGCAGCCATTCTCACTGCCGGATTTGTTTATGATTTTTTAGTGCTGAACCAATATCCTAAATGGTTTAAACCTATCTTGTTTTGGCATGGTTTTGTATTTTCTGTTTTATGGATTGCTTCGGCAATAATCGTAATTTTTGTTTTCCCCGGACAGCCATTTATTTTTATTCTTTTGGTAATTAATGGGGTAGCCTTGTTTGTTATGTCTTTTAAAAAAATTACAACAAGGCGAGTGCAATTTCTGATGCCTTTTTTTATCACCGGAATTGGGGTTAATCTATTGTTGTCTACTGCGTTCTATCCTAATTTGCTGAAATTCCAGATGGGAAATGATGCAGCAGCATTTATTGAGGATAAGCCCTTTGAAAAATCTGAACTGAAGTTATACGGGATTCACAATAGTAACGCGCTTCATTTTTATGCCAATCATATTTTCCCATTTAAAGCATCTAAAAATGAATTTCTGCCTGCAGAAAAAGTATTGACAAGTAAGGATAGCCTCTCACAGTTTACTCATCTTTTTCCAGAAGCCAAAGTCATACATGAGGGAAATCAGTTTTCAGTATCCTTATTA
>CALEST010000009.1 GCA_937907555.1 uncultured Sediminibacterium sp. | reverse complement strand
TTAGACCAGTCTTGGTTACATTGGTGGTACTGTCGGCCAATACACTACCGCCACGAATGGATTTTTTGGCATATTCATAAGTGGTAATCAGGGTTACGGCATTCACCATGATTCCGAGTGCGGCCGCCATAATGGCTAGGCCCGCTGATTTTAATAAATGAGAGCTTTCCTTTTCTTTTATGCATTTAACTGCAAAAGCAACACTCATGAACAGAATGATGATAAAACCATAATAGGTAATCTGCAGGTGATTGGCACCCAGCAGCAATGCCGTGAACAGGGCTGTTAATGCGGTACCTGCAATGTATTTTTTATCGTAGATTAAAATTAATGAGGCAATGATGGCAGGTAAATAGGCAATGGCATTCATCTTGGTATCGTGCCCTGCAGCCAGAATAATTGGATTATATGTGGCATAAGTGTAGCCCAGTGCACTGATGATTCCAATATAGGCATTGATACTTAAAACCTGTGTAAGGAAATAAAAGCAAAGGCAGGCCAGAAAGAAAACACCCACGGGCTTAGGCAATCCTACTAAAAATATATCTCCCAGATAGCCAACGGAAATAGGGTTTTCACTAATTCCTGTAATTTGATAAGCCGGCATCCCACTGAACATTCCATTGCTCCATAAAGGAAAGTGACCTGTTTTTTCCTTTGACTGAAAGGAGTTTTGCGCCATCCCTTTCCATTGGGTAACATCGTGCTGTTGCAGTACCTTGCCTTCCAGGGCAGGTTTGCAATAAATAAGCGCCACTACAAAAAAAATCACCACCGCCAGCGCATGCGGCATAATCGCTTTCCAATTGATCCTGTTCATAGCTCTAAAAATATGCAACAAACCTAATAACTTTATGCCATGAGACCACTTTTATTTGCCTCCAGAATGGCTTTTATCTGCAATATTTTGTTTTTGTTATGTCTGGTAATTCAGCGGACACATGATTTTATTCCCAATAAGGAAATCAGTGCATTGGTACTTTTATTGGGATGGATGGTGGCACCCATTCAAAATATGGTTGCGAACATCTGGTACGGAATGGTGTTGTTAAGTAAATCTAAAATCAGGATAACCAGATGGTTAGCCATATTTAACGCGATCCTATTACTCATTCAGTTTTTTGTTTACTTTATACTGCCATCGTGATCAATAAAATATTAAACGACAAGCCTACCAAACTCTTTCTTGCCATTACAGCGTTTTTTGTTGCGAACGCGCTAATTGCTGAATGCATTGGCGGAAAAATTTTTTCATTAGAGAAGTTGTTAGGCATACCTCCTTTCAATTTTACCATTCTTGGACAGTCTGGTCTGGCATTTAACCTTACCTGTGGGGTTTTGCTGTGGCCACTTGAATTTGTAATCACCGATATTGTAAACGAATATTATGGCCCTAAATCGGTTAAACGAATCAGCTATACTGCAGTAGTACTTATACTCTATGCTTTTATTATGTTTTATGCTGCTATGGAAATTCCACCGGCAGATTTCTGGATTCTGTCCGGAGTAGATAAAGGGGTGGCCAATATGCAGTCGGCTTTCGGTAGCATTTTCGGGCAGGGGATGTGGATTATCATAGGCAGTCTTACGGCTTTTTTAGTAAGTCAAATTGTAGACGTAACCATATTTCACAAAATTAAAAAAATGACCGGCGAAAAGTGGGTATGGTTAAGAGCCACAGGTTCAACCATGGTTTCTCAGATGGTAGATAGTTTTGTGGTTCTGTTTATCGCTTTTAAAATGGGGAATGGCTGGAGCTGGCAACTGGTTCTTGCAATAGCAGTAGTTAATTATCTATATAAATTTACCATGGCAGTATTGCTTACCCCGCTTATTTATTTTCTGGAAAAGAAAATTGAAAATTATCTGGGTAAAGATCAGGCTCAGAAAATGAAAAGGGAAGCAATGGGGATTTCAAATGAGTAAACCCTTCTATGCAATGGCACTGGTTCTGCTCTGATCCAGATGATCAATAATATAATCGTAGTGTGCTCTCTCCTGTTTCTTTTGCTCGTAGCGATGGCGGATCAGTACACTAATTCCGTATACAACATAAGCAGCCTGTATGTAAATAAGCAACTCGTAAATCCCCAGTACCAGGCTATTGTAATAGTTCCATTTCTTGTAGGCAGGAAGCTCTCCCATATAGTACTTCCATTTCAAATTAATGGGTAAAGCATAAGTATATATCAGGAAAATGGTTGTTATTAGCAGACAGGTAAAAAAGACATGTGCCCAGGATGCAAAAAAGCTTCTCTGGCCAAGATCCCGTAAAACCGAGTGCATCATAAAGGGGACCAGTACCGTAATAAGAACCAAGCCTATCATGGATGGGAAATTCAGAATGTAGTAATTCTCGTCTACAAACAGGATAGCTACGTCGCTGTATGCGGCATAGTTGGCGATTAGGCCAAATAAGATAGGCACCGCCCAGAGCAGATTCTCTGCACGGATGAGACGTGTTGTCATAGGGTTTGACTACGGGTACAGGACAAAAATATATCAATAAATCAAGACTTAATTGCAATTTTGCCCAATTCTGAGTGGTAATGCTTTAAAATACCAACACCTTTGTACTACTATGACCCCAAAAAGAGCGCAAAAGATAGAATCTGTACTTAAAATGAGACAATCCGGACTTACAATTGTAATGGAAAACGTACATGATCCGCATAATATTTATGCGGCCATGCGAACCTGCGATGCGGTTGGAATTCAGGATATTTATGTTTTAAATACCGAATTGCCCCGATCC
>CALEST010000008.1 GCA_937907555.1 uncultured Sediminibacterium sp. | reverse complement strand
CCAACTTAATTTTTGCATGATTTAAATAATTACCAGGACCCACCAGCTCCCCCGCCTCCACTGCTACCACCGCCAAAGCCACCGAAACCTCCTCCACCGAAGCCGCCACCGCCTCCAAAGCCGCCTCCACCACGATTGTTGCCTCCTAATAAAGAAGACCACAATAAGGCTTCCGCCACATTGGCTGCACCTCTCCGACTCATCATTCCGCCACCACGGCCACCTCTTCCGCCGCCGCCACACCCGGCACCTAAAATAAAGATGATTACAATAATGATAAAAATGAAAGTGAGAATGGAACTTCCATCATCTCCGCTATTGTTGTTTTTCTTAACCCGTTTGGTTTTGTATTCACCAACAGCTGCTTTGGCCAATGCATTAACTGCATTGTCAATTCCACGGTAATAATTCTGTTGTTTAAATTCCGGAACAATTTCATTTCTGTAAATACTGGAAGCAGTTACATCAGGGATAGCTCCTTCCAGACCATAGCCTACTTCAATCCAGACTTTACGGTCTTCAATAGAAGCCAGAATGAGCACACCATTGTTGGTTTTCTTATTCCCAATACCCCAGGAACGAAATAGCTTATTGGCGTATTCCTGAACTTCGTAGCCCTCCAGTGATTTCAGAATTACCACGGCAATCTGATTGGAACTGCTATCGTCCAGTGCCACGAGTTTTTCTTCGAGGATGGCAACCTGCTCCTTACTTAAAACTCCCGCATAATCATTCACCAACCTGGGTGGATTCGGCGGAGGCACTACAGTTTGAGCAATGCCCGTTAAAAAGGGAACAACCAACAACAATATGAGCAGTAACTTCTTCATTTATTTTCCAAAAACAATCTCGTCAGGTAATTCATTTTTGTCAGTAGTTCCGTCGTAAGGGAAATGAGCAACCAGGGCTTCTCCAATATCTTCTATAATATGGCAGATCCCTTCAATAAAATGCATTTCCCTGAATTCGGAAAGCATCATTTCCACTTCTTTCATCCAGAAGGCATGACCAACTTTCTGGTGGATACCTTCATCCCCAAAAACAGCCAGCTGATGATCCTCCATAGCCAAATACAACAGCACCCCGTTGCGGGATGCTGTCTGATCCATTTTTAATTGGTAAAATATTTCCTTCGCCCTGTGAACCGGATTTACCAGCTCACAATTGGATTCCACATAGATTCTGATTTCGCCACTCGTTCGCTGTTCAGCTTTTTGAATGGCTGCAACAATGGCATCTTTCTCTGCCTGGGTAAAATATTCTTTTCGTTTTTTTCCGAATAATCCAAACATGGGCCGATTTTAGAATTTAACTTCTGGGGCTTTTTCAGAACCTGCATCAGCTTTGAATCCTTCTTTCACTTTAAAGCCGGTAATGCTTGCCAGAATATTCATAGGGAAAGAACGGGCTTTCACATTATATGCTGCCACTGCGGCGTTAAAATCGTTTCTGGAAACCTTGATTCGGTTTTCAGTTCCCTCCAACTGTGCCTGCAAACCACGAAACGCTTCGTTTGCCTTAAGGTTAGGATAGTTTTCGGTAACCATTAACAATCTGCCCAAAGCCTGAGATAACTGGCCCTGAGAAGCCTGAAATTCCTGTAATTTCTCCGGAGTCAGATCCTTGGCATCTACTTTCATCTGCGTAGCGCTGGCTCTGGCTTCAACTACTGCCTGAAGGGTAGATTGCTCAAAATTGGCTTCTCCCTTAACGGTACTCACCAAGTTGGGAATTAGATCTGCTCTGCGCTGATAATCACTTTGTACGTTGTTCCAGGACTGGCTTACGGTTTCATCTAATTTTACCAATCCATTGTAACCACTCATACCGCATCCGCCGATTAATACAATTAATCCGATAATGACAATAAGGGTAATTCTCTTTGTGTTCATGTTTTTATATTTGAAGTATTGAATATACAAAACGGATGCCATATTTATGGGGTGGCAGAATGACATTTCACATTTTGCAAACGTTTTTCACCTATTTTTGCCCAAAATTTAAAAATCTCCGAAACGATAGGCTATGTCAGTATTAGTAAACAAGCACTCAAAAATCATTGTTCAGGGTTTTACCGGAACAGAGGGAACGTTCCATGCAACTCAAATGATTGAGTATGGAACCAATGTGGTAGGTGGAGTTACTCCCAATAAAGGTGGAACAACCCATTTGGATAAGCCCGTATTTAATACAGTAGCGGATGCCGTAAAGCAAACTGGTGCTGACGTAAGTATCATTTTCGTACCACCTGCATTTGCAGCAGATGCCATTATGGAAGCGGCTGAAGCAGGAATTGGTTTGGTAGTATGTATTACAGAAGGTATTCCGGTTCAGGACATGGTAAGGGTAAAGAACTACCTGCAGGGAAGCAAAACCCGTTTGATCGGACCAAACTGCCCTGGTGTAATCACTGCGGAAGAAGCTAAAGTTGGTATCATGCCAGGCTTTATTTTCAAAGCAGGAAGAATTGGTATCGTTTCCAAAAGTGGTACCCTAACTTATGAAGCTGCTGATCAGGTAGTGAAAGCCGGTTTAGGAATCAGTACTGCCATTGGTATTGGCGGAGATCCTATTATTGGAACCCCAACCAAAGAAGCAGTAGAATTATTAATGAACGATCCTGAAACCGATGGTATCATCATGATTGGTGAAATTGGTGGAAGCATGGAAGCGGAAGCTGCACGCTGGATCAAAGACAATAAAACCAAGCCTGTAGTAGGATTTATTGCAGGTCAAACTGCTCCTCCCGGAAGAAGAATGGGACATGCTGGTGCCATCATCGGCGGTGCAGATGATACTGCAGCTGCTAAAATGAAAATCATGGCTGAATGTGGTATTGAAGTAGTAGCAAGCCCTGCAGATATTGGTATTACCATGGCTG
>CALEST010000007.1 GCA_937907555.1 uncultured Sediminibacterium sp. | reverse complement strand
ATAGGTTTTCTTCTTTTCGAAAAAACCATCACAGTCTTTCAATGTATTTAAAAAGCCCGGATTCGTAAATACCTGTAATGTAATCCCCTGATTGATACAGGCTTTTTTAAGCCTGACTGATAACCAATGATCAGCCGGGTCCGCAACCTGAATGTATTCTATTCCCAGTTTAGCCAGATTGGGAATCAGTTGACGGATATCAGAGATAGTTTGATTGGCTTCTATATATTCCACTTCTAATCCTTTCTCTTTCAGATATGCTTCGTAAGCTTTCATGCTTGCCCTATGCAATAAAAGTTTTTGACAATGAAATGAGTACTGGTTGAAAAAGAGGGATTCTTCAATCAGGTAAACCTTGTATATGTTGTTTAAGGCTTTATTCTGCTTAAAAAGCTGGTGCGGGAAGACCAGGGAAACTGTTTTCATATTAGGCATTTACAACAAATTCATATTCGCTTTGTTGTATAACAAAACAGTAAAATGGAATCATTGAAAGGAAGGGTTGTTTTATTGGCAGGTGCCACAGGTGGAGTTGGATCTCAGGTTGCCAAACAATTAAGTGCCAGCGGAGCTATTGTATACATTACAGGTAGAGACAGTCAGAAACTGGAAGAAGTAGCTTCACAGGCAGGTATACCTGCGAGCAGGACATTTCAAATGGATATTACCAGTGAGACTTCAGTTAACCAGGTGGTATCGCAGGTTTTAGCTCAAACCCCATTCATTCATATCCTCATAAATGCCACTGGAATCGGGATTATAAAAACCATGGATACGCTCGACTCGGCTTCCTTTGAAAAAGTGCTTCAGGTGAATCTGATTGGCGCTTTTCATCTGGTTAAAGCCGTTTTACCCAATTTGAAAGAAGAAAAAAAGGGACTGATTATTAATATTCCCGGAGTATTGGGGAAAGTTCCAATGGCAGGTGCTGCAGCCTACAGTGCCAGTAAATATGGCTTAGTAGGCATGATGCAAAGTATCCGTGAAGAACTTAAAAGAACTGAAATCCGCATTACCAATATATTCCTTGGCGGGATAGATTCTGCTTTCTGGGATAATATTGATCTTAGGGTTCAGCGGGATAAAATGATTATTGCTGAAGAAGCGGCAAAAGCCATCTGGTTCCTTTGTCAGCAACCTTCCAGCGGGGTGGTAAGTGAAATGGTTTTACAGCCTTTCAACCACCAGGCAATCTGATGAATTTTTCTTGTTTTTTGCACAAATAAATCTTTCTTAAAGAACTAGTACCGATATTTGTGCTACGAACATCTGTTAGTATGAATATTTCCTTTGATAATACTGAGAATGCCTTTGCCTACAAGAGTGACAAGGAATTAAACGGAGCAAAGTTTTTATTTAAAACCATGGAATATCCCTGGTTTGTAAAGCTTGGTACCACATTGACTCCTTATATCATGAAATCAGGCTTACCGATGGTTAATGGTCTTATCCGTAAAACCATTTTCAAGCAATTTGTAGGAGGTGAAACCCTTGAGGAAACGGCCAATGTTGGAAATTTATTAGGCAAATACGGTATTCAGGTAATACTAGATTACGGTGTAGAAGGGAAAGAATCTGAAGCAAGTTTTGATCATGCTACAGAAGAGTTCATGCGTGTGATTAATTATGCATCCACTCAAACCAATATCCCATTTATCAGCATCAAAGTAACCGGATTGGCCAGATTTGGATTGTTGCAAACATTAAATGAAGCGCCCAGACTCAGAAGCGGAGTTCATGATCACGAGGAGGAAATTGCAGAGTGGGACAGAGTAAGAGACAGAATGTATACTATTTGCGAATTGGCTGCAGAGAAAAATATTGGTGTATTGATTGATGCAGAGGAAAGCTGGATTCAGGATCCAATTGATCGTCTTTGCATGGAAATGATGGAAGCTTTCAACAAAGAGAAAGTGATTGTTTACAATACCATTCAGCTATACAGACACGACCGGCTGCATTTTTTACAACTTTCCTATAAAATTGCCAAACAGCAGCAATTCAAGTTGGGTATTAAGTTGGTAAGGGGAGCTTATATGGAGAAGGAAAGAGAAAGGGCCGATGAATTAGGCTACGGTTCACCTATTCAACCCAATAAGGAAGCTACGGATACCGACTTCAATAAAGCTGTTCAGTTTTGCTTTGATCACCTGGAAGATATTTCTGTAATTATTGCTTCACACAATGAAGCAAGCAATTTGCTGGCTGCAAAAATTATGCATGAAAGGAATTTAGCGCACAATCATCCCCATGTTCATTTTTCCCAGCTATACGGAATGAGCGATAATATTACTTTTAATCTTGCTAAAGAAGGCTTTAAAGTAAGCAAATATTTGCCCTTTGGTCCTATCAAAGACGTGATTCCTTATTTAATGAGAAGAGCAAAAGAAAACTCAAGTGTAGCCGGACAAACTGGAAGGGAGTTGTCGTTGATACGAAAAGAAATCGCCAGACGAAAGGTTTCATAGCGGTATAAACGGTGCAGCAAAATGAATGCTGAATGCGTCTTATTAAAAACAAAAATTGATGAGACCATTCCTGACTTTTTTATTTTCCTCTTTGCTTTGCAGTAGTGTTTTTGCACAGACAGATAAACCTGTATTTCAGCATTTTTCCAAGGGAACTTCATTCTGGGGGATTGGCATTTCTCCTGTTTATTCAGATATGCTGGGTTCGTACACAGATATTTCTATCCGTAAAAACAATACCAATCTGGGATTGCTGGCAGCTCCGGTCTACGGGAAATTTATTCAACAGCATTTAATGCTGGGGGTAATGGGGATTGCCGGGTTTCACACCGAACAGAGAAAGTACATGACCTATCCAGTAACGAATGGAATTCCCCCATTTTTTCCAAATGTAGAAACCAAGGATGTAAATAATAGTCTGGATCTTGGTTTGGTCCCAATGGCCCGTTATTATTTTAATTTAAGCAGGAGAAATACTTTTGCCATTTTTCTGCAAGCAGGGTTGCCGGCAGTTTATTCAAAGTACTCCAATACTACAACCTATAAGTATGTAACTGGCGGTATTGATCGTTTTTCTTACCAGTCCAGTGAATTTACTTTAAGAGGAAGCATTGGGTTTGGACTAAGTGTGCAGGGGAAAATGGGCAGTTTTGAAACCCATGTGAGCAATATGGGCTGGTTTTTAGGTTTCAATAAATTGCTGCAGAAAAAATAAATTTCAATAATCACAATTTCTTCACAGATTTCTGAACGAGGGTTAAATGCGGCCATTCTGTTGTTAATTTGTGTATGCAACAATATCACGATCTGCTAAAACATATATTAGAAAATGGTACCAAAAAAACCGATCGAACAGGTACCGGCACCATCAGTTGTTTTGGCTACCAGATGCGGTTTGATCTTTCCAAAGGATTCCCCTTGGTTACTACCAAAAAATTACATTTAAAGAGTATTATTTACGAATTGCTTTGGTTTCTGAATGGAGATACTAATATTAAGTATTTAAATGAAAACGGTGTCAGTATCTGGAATGAATGGGCGGATGCAAATGGCGATTTGGGGCCTGTTTATGGCAAGCAATGGAGAAGCTGGGAGGGAGCGGACGGCAAAGTGATTGACCAAATTGCAGATGTGCTGAATCAAATTAAAAATCAGCCGGATAGCCGACGGATGATTGTAAGTGCCTGGAATGTAGGGGAGCTTTCTAAAATGGCACTGATGCCTTGTCATAGTTTATTTCAGTTTTATGTGGCTGATGGTAAATTAAGTTGTCAGTTGTATCAGCGAAGTGCTGATGTTTTTTTAGGGGTTCCGTTCAATATTGCTTCTTACGCCTTATTAACGATGATGATGGCCCAGGTAACCGGATTAAAAGCGGGGGATTTTATTCATAGTTTCGGGGATGTTCATATTTATAATAACCATCTGTCTCAGGTTGAATTACAGCTTAGCAGAGAACCTTTCCCGCTTCCTCAGATGCGCCTGAATCCTGAAGTGAAAGATTTGTTTGGATTTAAGTTTGAAGATTTTACATTAGAGAATTACCAATGTCATCCGGCCATTAAAGCTCCGGTTGCTGTATAATATGATTTTATCAATAATTGTTGCGGCTTCAGAAAACAATGCCATTGGGTTGAATAACCAGCTGTTGTGGCGTTTGCCCAACGACCTGAAGTTTTTTAAACAAACCACCTGGGCAATGCCAGTGATTATGGGTAGAAAAACCTTTGAATCCCTTGCCGGCAAGCCCCTAAATGGAAGGCTCAATATAGTAGTAACCAGACAAGCGGATTGGAATGTTGAAGGCGTAGAAAAAGCAGCTTCACTGGAAGAAGCCATATCAATTGCTGCTTCTAATCATTACAAAGAATCCTTTATTATAGGAGGAGGAGAGTTGTATGCGGCATCACTCCCTATTGCGCATACTATTTATTTAACTAGGGTTGAAGCAGAATTGGATGGGGATACATTTTTTCCCGCATTTGAGGTTGGGGAATGGAAATTGATAATGGATGAAGCCCATGCTGCTGATGAAAAACATGCTTATCCTTATCGTTTTCAAAAGTGGATAAAGAATAGCTGATATGGCAATCTATCCATTTTTATATGTATGGCTCATTCCTTTTTTAATTATTTTTCTGGTTATCAGAAAAGATCGACTCGTCAATAGCTGGGTTCATTCACTCTTGCCAATATTGAATTGGATATTGTTGGTGTATGCCGCATATCAACTCAGGATAATAATTGGATTAATTCAGTTTTTGAGATCAATTTCCGCATCTGCACCCAATGACTTTCTATGGCAGGATTATTTAGATGTAAATACGATTAAATTGATTGCTTCCGTTGTCTTACCTTTTTTATTTCTTTTGGCTACCTTTAATAAAAGCAAATGGTTTAGTTTGGCAATAATGCTCTTGTATTTGGATATTGCTGAATGGCCTGCCTACTCATGTTGGGAATGGTTTAAAAATATAGCGATTGTTTTCAGCTGGTTTGCTTTTCTGGCAGGTGGCAGATGGACTTGGCTCCAGCTGTCTCAAAAAAATAAATAATGTATAGTCCAATCAAATTAGGGGTAAAATATATTCAGTATTGGTTATTTGCAGAAAATGCCAAAGGACACGGTGTTCATTCTCCGTTTGTATTTGAGTTAATAGACCGTGTATTCAATGATGACCGAGACTTTTATTATTTTCCTTTGATTGAAGCTGCCAGAGAAACTTTCATTCACGACAATGCACTTTTGAATATTACAGATTTTGGTGCTGGCTCAAGACTGAACACTTCCAATACAAGATCGGTTGCCTCCATTGCAAAATCAGCCCTGAAACCTAAAAAATATGCCCAGCTGTTTTTTAGAATGGTGAATTATTTTGGTTCTTCTACCATTCTTGAGCTGGGAACATCTTTAGGGATTACCACGAGCTATCTGGCAGCAGCCAATGCCAATGCCAATGTAATTACTATGGAAGGTTCATCTGAAATTGCTGCTGTTGCTAAGAAACATTTTCAATATCTCGGACTAAAAAATATAGAGCAGGTAACGGGTAATTTCGATGAAACTTTGCCGGGGGTATTGTCTCGGAATGCTCAATTAGACTTTGTATTTATTGATGGAAATCATCGGCTGGAACCCACGATGCGTTATTTTGAATGGCTCAAGCCTCATTTACACGAAAATACTGTTTTGATTTTCGACGATATTCACTGGAGTAAGGAAATGGAGTTAGCCTGGAAAAAAATTCAAGCCGATGAAATGGTAACCCTTACCATTGATTTGTTTTTCATTGGAATGGTTTTTTTCCGAAAGGAAAACAAAGTAAAGCAGCATTTCTCCGTTCGCTATTAAAGCGTTAACTTACGAACATGATAATAGGGATTTTAAAAGAACCCATTGGTGAGAAAAGGGTGGCCATGCTTCCTGCTCAGCTAACCTCTTTATTGCAAGCAGGGGTTGAAGTGCTGGTGGAAAATGAAGCAGGTGTTTTGTCATTTGCTGCCGATGCAGATTATGAATCAGCAGGCGCCAAAATTACCAGCAGATCGGCTCTTATTCAGACCGCTGATATTCTAGTTGGATTCTGGGGGGTTGAGACTTCTGAGTTGAAACAAGCCAAGCCGGGTGTTATTTTTATTGGGGTAATGCAACCTCTATTCAATTACTTGCAAATGAAAGATTGGGCAGCATTGGGTTGCACTGCATTTAGTTTAGATATGATACCAAGGACAACAAGAGCTCAGTCTATGGATGTATTAAGCAGTCAGGCGAATATTGCAGGTTATAAAGCAGTACTGAAAGCAGCAGATTTGTTGCCTCATTATTTTCCTATGTTCATGACAGCAGCTGGTAGTATCCCTCCTGCTAAAGTTTTGGTGCTGGGTGCCGGTGTGGCAGGCTTGCAGGCAATTGCCACTGCAAAAAGATTAGGAGCTGTTGTGGAGGTTTCAGATACCAGACCCGCTGTAAAAGAAGAAGTGATGAGCTTAGGGGCAAAATTCATTGAAGTAGAGGGAGCAGCTGATGCTTCTGCTGCCGGTGGATACGCTGTGGAACAATCTGAGGAGTTTAAGCTTAAACAAAAAGAAAGGCTGGCAGCTTCCGTTTCTAAATCGGATGTAATCATTGCTACAGCTCAGATTCAAGGTAAAAAAGCACCCTTGCTTATAGATGAAGCTATGCTAAAGCTAATGAAACCCGGCTCGGTGGTAATTGATTTGGCAGCTTCAACCGGAGGGAATGTATATGGTGTTCAGCAAAACGCCATCAATCATATCAATGGAATAACATTGTATGGCAACAGTCATCTTGCTGCTGATATGCCAGTGGATGCCAGTAAAGTGTACGGAAAGAATCTTTATAATTTCTTACAATTGATTGTTTCCAAAGAAGGTGCTATTCAACTCAATTTTGAAGACGATATAGTAAAAGGATGTTGCATTGTACATAACGGAGCTGTTGTGCATGATAGGATTCTTTCATTGATTAATAATTAAAGTATTTTATGAATACATTTTTGGTATTTCTGCAGGAACATATAGAAATGGTTTATATAGTACTGCTTTCTATATTCCTTGGAATAGAAGTGATTGGCAGAGTGCCAAGTGTATTGCATACACCTTTAATGAGTGGTGCCAATGCCATACACGGAGTAGTAATCATCGGTGCCATTATTGTAATGGGACAGGTTGAAGCAGATGATTGGCTGGCACTTTGTATAGGTTTTTTGGCGGTGGTGTTGGGAACACTGAATGTGGTGGGTGGATTTGTGGTGACAGACAGAATGTTGGAAATGTTTAAGAAGAAAAAATAACATGGAATTGAATCTGCTTACACTTTGTTATCTCCTGGGTTCTTTAAGTTTTATTATAGGACTTAAAATGCTTTCCCATCCCGATACTGCACGTAAAGGTAACTGGGTTGCAGCGGCTGGTATGGCCATTGCTATATTCGGTACCATTTTTCTGTATAATGAAGATGGAGTGAAGCTGGGAAACTATACATGGATATTTGCCGGTTTGGCTGTAGGGACTATTATAGGCACACTGGCAGCCCAGAAAGTAAAAATGACTGCCATGCCCGAAATGGTTAGCCTTTTTAATGGAATGGGAGGTGCTTGTGCTGCACTGATTTCAATTGTTGAATTCAGACATCTGATGCATAATTCCCAATTGGGGTTGGATAGTTCCGCATCCACGCTAAACATAGATACAGTAACACTGCTAATTATTTTTGCCGGACTGATTATTGGAACCATTTCTTTTTCTGGAAGCATGATTGCCTGGGGAAAATTAAATGGAAAGGTCAAAGACCTGGCATTCAATGGTCAGCAAATGGCTAATAATATACTCTTACTTGGTATTCTTGCTTTTGCAGCTTACCTGACATATAATATTTCCAGTACCAACTTTTTCTGGTTTTATCTCATAGCTTTTGCTGCTGTTCTTTATGGAGTTCTTTTTGTGTTACCCATCGGGGGAGCAGATATGCCTGTAGTTATTTCTTTGCTAAATTCATTCACAGGTGTGGCAGCGGCATGTGGTGGATTTTTATATGATAACCAGGTAATGCTTACGGGCGGGATTCTGGTAGGTGCAGCAGGAACATTGCTTACCATACTCATGTGTAAAGCAATGAACAGAAGTTTAACCAATGTGCTGTTGGGTTCTTTTGGTGGTTCATCTAAAGGAGAGCAACAGGCTGTTACAGGCAGTTATAAAGAAATCTCTTTAAGCGATGCTGCTATTTGTATGAGCTATGCCAGTAAAGTAATGATAGTGCCGGGTTATGGTTTGGCGGTAGCTCAGGCGCAACATATTTGTCATGAACTGGAACAATTGCTGGAAGAAAAAGGAGTAGAAGTTAAATATGCTATTCATCCGGTTGCGGGCAGAATGCCGGGACATATGAATGTATTGCTGGCAGAAGCAGATGTAAATTATGACGCACTGCTGGAAATGGAAGATGCCAATAATGAGTTTAAATCCACAGATGTAGTATTGATATTGGGGGCAAATGATGTGGTAAATCCGGCAGCTAAAACAGATCCGGCTTCTCCTATTTATGGTATGCCTATTTTAGAAGTAGAGCAGGCAAAAACGGTTATTGTAAATAAGCGTAGCATGAAGCCCGGATACGCAGGAATTGAAAATGCCTTATTTTTCCAGCCAAAGACATCCATGTTATTTGGTGATGCTAAAGCTGCATTGCAGAAACTGGTTGCAGAGATAAAAGCAGTCTAAAGTGAAATTACCCAAAACGTTTATTGATTCTCTGCTTGGCATTAAGGGCTTTGACAGGGAAAGTTTTGAAGCAGTTCATAAAACAGGAGAGCAAATAACCAGTATACGGTTACATCCTCAGAAAAAAGCAAATGTTCAGCCTGATTTGCTGGATGGTAAAGTTCCCTGGAGCAGCCATGGTTACTATTTAAAAGAAAGACCGTCCTTCACGCTTGACCCTTTGTTTCATGCCGGCGCTTATTATGTTCAGGAAGCCAGTTCCATGTTTTTGGAATATGCTTTACAATCCAGGATTAAGGGAACAGGAAAGGGGTTGAAAATTCTGGATTTATGCGCAGCACCTGGTGGTAAATCTACCCTGCTTGCCAGCCTGTATCCGGAAGCTCTTATTGTAAGTAATGAGGTAATCAAGTCCCGTGCTGCCATATTGGTAGAGAATACAACCAAATGGGGAATGCCCAATATGGTAGTAACCAATAATGATCCTGAGCATTTTAAAGATTTTGTAGCATACTTTGATATAATAGTAGTGGACGCACCGTGCAGTGGCAGTGGTATGTTCAGGAAAGATCCGGATGCAATTAATGAATGGAGCGAACAAAATGTAATTCACTGTAGTCAGCGACAGGAACGCATTTTAGCGAATATCCTGCCTTGTTTAAAAGAGCAGGGCATACTGGTATATTCAACCTGTTCCTATTCTATGGAAGAGGATGAAAAAATTGCTGACTGGCTGGTAAGTGAAATGAAGCTGGTATCTCTTCCAGTTAAAATTGAAAATGATTGGAATATTATTGTATCTGTTTCGAATCAGGGTAAAGTCTATGGATATCGCTTTTATCCGAATCTCCTGAAGGGTGAGGGATTTTATTTGTCCATTTTTCAGCGGACTGAATCTGCCGGACAGGATCGATTGAGAGAAGTGCCTCTTGTTAAACCCGGCAAATCCGAGTTGGAACAACTTGCTCCGTTTGTAACTGATTTTGCCGAAGCATTTTATTTTAAACAAAACAATAGTATTCGTTATTTGCCGCCTGCATTGGTGAATGATCTTCAGGCATTATCGTCGAGGCTATATATTAAAAAAGCAGGAATTGAAATGGGTGAGTTCAAGGGGAAATCCTGGGTGCCATCCCATGAATGGGCGGTCTCGGTTTTGCCTAAACAAGGATTTCCTAGCATTTCGTTGGATAAAGAATCGGCCATACAGTTTTTGAAAAGGGGTAATTTTTCTGTAGCGTCTGCCAATTCCGGCTGGAATTGGGTTGCATTTCAGGAACTTACCCTGGGTTTGGTTAAAGTTTTACCCAACCGAATCAATAATTATTATCCATCAGAATGGAGAATATTAAAAGATTAACTTTGCAGACCATTTAATTGATTATGTACCTAAGAAAATATTTATTGTTTGTCTTCCTTTTTCTATCTGCATTATCAAATGCACAGGATAAATTAATTGCAGCCGGAGCAACCGGAGACCTGCATATTATTCACCAATTAAAAGGAAAGGAAACCTTGTCTGTATTAAGCAGAATTTATGGGGCCACACCCAGGCAAATTGCGGCATACAACAATATTAATGTGAGTGCTGTTCTTTCACCGGGTGTAAAATTAAAAATTCCATTATCAGAAGAAAATCTGGTGCAGGAGCAAGAGTTTGCAACCAGTGAACCTGTATTTCATATTGCAGGAAATGGCGAAAATTTATTCAGACTTAGTCAGCGTTACTTCAAGGTTCCATTGGCTAAACTGCGTGAATGGAACGACTTAAAAACAGATGTACTTAAAAAGGGTCAGGCAATTGTTATAGGGTTTATTGGGGGAGCAAAACTGGCGGCAATGAAAGCTGATGCTCCGGCGGCCAATGCGCAGGTTTTTGTGAAGCCTCCGGTGATAGGTGCCCCTGTTGAACCTCAGCCACTAAAAGATCCGAATGTGATGGATGCTTCCGTAGATGGATCCAGAGAAATGAAGAAGGGTGAAATGAAGCCGTTAACAGAAACAGATAAATTTTTTGCCAAAGCAGCTGCAGACAAGGCCAAAAAAGAGGCGGAGGCTGCTGCCAATATAGTACCACCACCTGTACCTGTTGAACAGTTTAAAGAGGCAAATAAAGTTTCACCAGTTGAATATAAAATTAGTGAAGAGGAATTACGATATACGCCAAAGCAAGGCGATGAGGGTTACTTCGGTCTTATTTATGCTATGGATGAACCAGTAAAAGCCAAGGTAAATAAAGCAGGAGAAGCAGGTACGTTCAAATCTTTAAGTGGATTTTCTGATCGGAAATTCTATGTTTTAATGAATGAAGTTTTACCAGGAACAATCGTGCGTATATCAACTGCAGATAATAAAACAGTTTGTGCAAGAGTGTTGGGGCCAGTACCTGAGATTAAAGGTGCACCAGCTTTGCTAATACGAGTAAGCAATGCAACTGCAGCAGCTTTGGGTAAGGCCGACAATTATTTTCCGGTAACAATTACTTATTTACAATAATATGAAAACGCAAATCCTTTCTTCTATTTTAGTGTTGTTAACCTTATCCTGTAGTTCTTCTACAAGTGAGAATAAAGTAGCTGATGAAATGACGGAAGCGATTGCGCAAACAGGCGGTTCCATTTCAGTAAAAGCATTCGATCAGAAGATGAAGACGCCCGGTGTGCAGATTTTAGATGTAAGAACAGCCGGTGAATATCAGGGTGGGCATTTCAATAATGCTTTGCAGGCCAACTGGCTGAATGAAAAGGAATTTGTTGACAGAGTACAATACATAGATAAAACCAAACCAGTTTTGGTGTATTGTGCTTCAGGCGTAAGAAGTGAAGAAGCAATGAACTGGATGAAGCAAAATGGTTTTCAGGATGTAAGTAATTTAAAAGGCGGTTTGTCTGCATGGCGTATGGAAGGAATGCCATTGGAAACAAAAGCAACCAGAGCAGAAATGAGTGTTGCAGCATTTAAAGCAAGTATTAAAACAGGAACCATTTTAGTGGATATAGGGGCAGAGTGGTGTCCTCCCTGTGTAAAAATGGAACCAGTGCTTCAACAGCTGCAAAAAGAAAAAGGAACACAATATAATTTAGTAAAAGTGGATGGGGGAATTGATATTGCAGTGATGAAGGAATTGCGATCAGAAGGTCTTCCCACATTTATTGTATTTAAGAATGGAAAAGAAGTATGGCGCAAACAAGGTTTGGTAGATTTGCCAACCTTAAGCAAAGCCATAGAATAGTAGCATATTTAAGCGCTGCCCAATAGGTATATAATTCAGATAAGCCTAGTCTTTTGTATTGCTGTTCTCCTGTATAGTATAGCCTCTGAGAAAATCAGTTACAGGCATGCGTTTTTTCCCTTCCAGCTGAATTTCCAGTAGATGAAGATATCCGTTGGCGCAACTGAATTTTAGAAAACTTTTGTTGTCGGTAAATACTTTTCCGGTTTCAAAATGATGTTGTGTCAGTTCTTTTTTGCTGCGATATACTTTTAAAATTTTTCCATCTAAGTAGGTAATTGCACCGGGGAATTGAGAAAGTCCCCTGACCAGATTGTGCAGTTTTTCAACCGGGTTGTTCCAATCAATAACACAATCGGCGGTAAAAATTTTTGGAGCATGTTTGGTATCTGCGGTTAATTGCTGAGGTTGTTCCAGAATGGTGCCTTTCTCCAGTTGTTTCAGTGTTTTTACCAATAAATTGGCTCCTGTTATTTTCATCCGGTCGTGTACTTCTGTGGCTGTTTCATCCTCGCCAATTTCCATGGATTCCTGCAGCAGAATATCTCCTGTATCAATCTCATGTTTTAATTTGAAAGTAGTAACACCTGTTGTTTTTTCTCCATTAATTACCGCCCAGTTAATTGGGGCCGCGCCTCTGTATTGCGGTAACAAGGAGCCATGTACATTAATAGTGCCTTTGGGCGGCATATTCCATACCATTTCAGGCAACATTCTAAAAGCTACTACAATCTGTAGGTCTGCTGCAAGCTTTTTCAGAGTGTCAATAAATTCCGGGTCTTTCAATTTCTGTGGCTGCAGAACGGGAATATTGTGCTGAATAGCAAATTGTTTTACTGCGCTTTGGTTCATTTTCAGACCTCTGCCGGCGGGTTTATCCGGTGCAGTTACCACGGCAACCACATTGAACCCATTGGAAATCAAGGCATCCAATGAGGCAACTGCAAAATCCGGGGTCCCCATAAAAACAATACGCATATCCAGTTTTTAGGCTGCAAAGTTAGGTTTCCATTGAATCTTAACTAAAAATACTTCGTCAGGTTGGGGAAGGATAGTATTTTTGCAGCTTAATATTTATTTATGCAACAAGCAAAAAAGGGTGATAAGGTAAAAGTACATTATCACGGAAAGTTAACCAATGGCAACACATTTGATTCCTCAGAAGGAAGAGAACCATTGGAATTTGAAATTGGAAGCGGTATGGTAATCGCCGGTTTTGATGATGGTGTTACAGGTATGATTATTGGTGAAAAAAAGACAATTAATATACCAGCAGATCAGGCATATGGTCCAAAGCAAGAAGAAATGATCATGGAATTTCCCAAAGACAGATTTCCTGCTGATATGGTGCCTGAAGTGGGAATGCAACTGAATATGAGCAATGGTTCCGGACAAAATTTTCCGGTAATGATTGTAGAAGTAAAAGATGCGGTAGTGGTATTAGACGCCAATCATCCTTTAGCGGGTGAGGAATTGATTTTCGATTTGGAATTAGTAGCCATTGATGGCCCTAAATCCATAATTATCACTCCTTAATTTCCTGAGCTCCTCGGGATGAATTTATTGGCTTAACAAAATTCATACACTGTTTTTTGAAAGCTTACTTCAATAAAAAAGAGACCCGAATCCGGTCTCTTTTTTATTTTATCAATTCTTTAATCACTAGTGAAAGATTGTTCAGGAAAATGCTAAGCGGCCTTTTTTCTGTTCAGCCACCAGCCCAGCCAGATACCTACCAACGCCCAGCTAACTATTGCATCTATCAGATATGCCCTGTATAACTGCTGTTCAGATAAACAATTCCTCCTACGAGGAGTGACGCAGTAATGTTGTAGAGAAGTTGTTGCTGCTGATCTTACCCAGAATCCAGCACAGCAGCCAGACAATAAAAATATTAGCGGTTAATCCGCGCAGCATATTTAATCCCATATTGTATTCCAAAGAAGCATGGTACTGAATACTTGCCCAGGGTTTGCCAATTTGGTTTTGTGTTAGTTTTTCCATTTCTTCAAAAGAAGTTCCTGCAGGCGCAGAGGGTAGATAATATCCTCCTTCTTTGTCTAAATGGTTTTTTTCATTGAGGGGTGATTTGTTTATCCCAAAATACCCATCTCTTTTTACAAATGCAATAGTTGCGGCAACTATTCTTACTTTGCAGAAAAACAGGAACAATGCAATCCTTAAGTGTAGCCGATCGGTTAATGCAGTACGTGCAGATAGACACGCAAAGTAATCCTCATAGCAATACAGTACCTTCTACTGATAAGCAGAAAAATCTGAGCAGCCTGCTGGCTGAACAACTCAGACAAATGGGGGCTGGTAAAGTGGTTTCAAATGAGTTAGGATACGTATATGCAACCATACCCTCCAATAGCCCTAAACGACTGCCTGTACTTTGTTTTTGTGCCCATGTTGACACGGCTCCGGATTGCTCCGGAACCCATGTTAAGCCCATTTTACATAGAAATTACCAGGGTGAATCCATTGTTTTGCCCGATGATACCAGCATTGTGCTTGATCCTGAAAAAATGCCTTATTTAAAGCAGCATATCGGGAAGGATATTATTACGGCAAGTGGCACCACATTACTGGGGGCAGATGATAAGGCAGGAGTAGCCATCATCATGACCCTTGCTGAAATTTTATGCAGTGATGATTCCATTCCGCATGGTGAAATAAAAATTTTATTTACGCCGGATGAAGAAGTGGGAAGAGGAGCCAATCACCTGGATATGGATTTACTGGGGGCAGATTTTGCCTATACGCTTGATGGAGGAGAACTGGGAACATTTGAAGATGAAACTTTCAGTGCCAATGGATTTACTGTTCATATCGAAGGCATCATAGCCCATCCGGGCTATGCAAAGGGGAAAATGGTCAATGCCATTAAACTGGCTGCAGAAATCATTGCTGCATTGCCCAAGGACAAACTGGCTCCGGAAATTACAGATAAAAAACAGGGCTTTGTTCATCCGGTGCAAGTAGAGGGAACTGCAGAAAAAGCGAGTATTGATTTTATTATCAGGGATTTTGATACCCATGAGCTCCAGCATCATCAGGCTGAAATTATCCGGATTGCACATCGCATTGCGGAAAATTTTCCAGGTGTGAACATTCAGTTTACTGAAGAGGAACAATACCGCAATATGAAGGAAGTTATTGATTGTTATCCCTTTATTACTGAATTTGCAAAGGAAGCGTACACGCGTGCCCGGTTGCCCTTTGTTAAAGAGCCCATTCGTGGGGGAACCGACGGGAGCAGACTGAGTTTTATGGGTTTGCCATGCCCCAATATTTTTACAGGAATGCAGGCTATTCACAGCAAAAAAGAGTGGGTAGGAGTATATGATATGGAAAAAGCGGTAGAGGTATTGGTGCATCTGGTTAAAGTGTGGGAAGAAAAGGGAGAAAATCTGCATAAATAGCCCCTATCTTTATTAAAATTTTATACTATGCAATTTTTAATGAACTACTGGTGGCTTCTGTTGACAATCATCATTGTTTTTACTGGGTTGGTTACAGTGAATCAGGGTACGATTGCTGTAATTACCATGTTCGGTAAATACCGTAGAATACTGATGCCCGGTTTGAATTTTAAAATTCCTCTTTTAGAGCAGGTATATAAAACCGTAAGTATTCAAAACCGTTCTGTAGAACTGGAGTTTCAGGCTGTTACAGTAGACCAGGCCAATGTATATTTTAAAAGTATGCTGCTTTATTCTGTAATTAATCAGGATGAGCAAACCATAAAAAATGTTGCGTTTAAGTTCATCTCCGAAAAAGATCTGATGCAGGCACTAATCAGAACTGTAGAAGGTTCTATCCGGGCATTTGTTGCAACCAAAAGACAGGCTGAAATTCTGATGTTGAGAAGAGAAATTGTGGAAGATGTAAAACAACAGATTGACAAGTCTCTGGAAGAGTGGGGTTATCATTTGCAAGACCTTCAAATTAATGATATTACTTTTGATCAGGTGATTATGGAGAGCATGAGCAGGGTAGTGGCCAGTAATAATTTGAAAGCTGCTGCAGAGAATGAAGGTCAGGCTTTATTAATTACGAAAACCAAAGGTGCAGAAGCAGAAGGGAATGCCATAAAAATTGCGGCTGAGGCTGAAAGGGAAGCAGCCCGATTAAGAGGGATGGGTGTTGCCTTATTCAGACAGGAAGTAGCCAAAGGGATGAGTCAGGCTGCAGAAGAAATGAAACAGGCCAATCTGGATACCAATGTTATTTTATTCAGCATGTGGACGGAAGCCATTAAAAACTTTGCTGAAATTGGCAAAGGGAATGTGATATTCCTGGATGGTAGTCCGGAAGGTATGCAGGACAATATGCGTCAGATTATGGCTATGATGAAGATGAAAGAAAACAAATAGAATAGATTAAATAAACATAGATGTGTAAAAGCTTTCCTAATTAACATAAAGGCGCATTTTTTATACACGATTCATTGTTCTTTTGCAGAACCATTTAGATTCGCATTTTAAACCTTTTTCATGTTTTACTTATTACAGACAGATACTGCTCAGAATATTGTTGGAGCTGCCGTTGCAACTGCCGAAAAAGTTTCACTGTGGACTTTGCTCGACAAGGGGGGCTGGATCATGTATCCCTTATACCTCTTGCTGATACTGGCTATTTATGTGTTTACAGAGCGATTGTTGGCCATCAGAAGGGCCGGTATGATTGATCCTCAGTTCATGGTAATTATAAGAGATCATATTCTTTCAGGTAATGTACAGGCTGCAAAAACCTATGCACGTTCTCATCAGAACCCGGTAGCTAAAATGATTGATAAAGGATTGCAAAGAATCGGAAAACCCATTGATGCCATAGAGAAGAGCATGGAGAATGTAGGCAAGCTGGAAATGTATAATATGGAGAAGAATCTGAACATTTTATCATTGATAGCCGGGATAGCACCCATGTTTGGCTTTCTTGGAACTATAATTGGAATGGTTCAATTGTTTTATGGAATTGCCTCAACCGGAGAATATACCCTGAATACCATTGCCGGTGGTATTTATACTAAAATGATTACTTCTGCCA
>CALEST010000006.1 GCA_937907555.1 uncultured Sediminibacterium sp. | reverse complement strand
TTTTCATGGCTTCAAAACTTTCCTTACCAGCCCGGTTCAACAAACGATTGCTGGTTTGTTCATACAACTCTTCAAAAGAACCTGCGGTCATATTCGCAGCCATCGGATTCCCCTTAGTTTGCAAGGCAAAATCTTCCAGGTTGCTAATGGCTAATGCTTCCTCGTTTCCATACAAGCTTCTTGGCAATGCACCCGTAATACTAACGGCTCTGAAAGGACTGGCGTCATGCCCCATCAATCCAACCGCTCTGTTAAGCCATCCACTGGAAGTGCTTTTACTGAATGGAGTTCCCGATTCCATATAGTCCTGCGCATCAAAATGACTGCGGGTATTATTGGGGCTGCCTACCCCATGAGCGATGGCCAGTCTTTTGTCTGCAAAAAAAGGTTGCAGCGATGCAAAGCTCGGATGCAATCCAAACTGTCCGTCTAAATCAAATAATTTACCAGCACCATTGGTTGGATCCATGAATAAAGTAGGCCTTGCTTTTTTCAATTCCATATCGGTAAAAGGCGTCACCGCCATAAGTCCATCCATTGCACCTCTTTGAAAAATACAGACCAGCACTTTATTTTTTTTATACGGTGCAGGAGGCAGGGCTGCTGCAGCTGCACGGGTAATAAATGCCGGGATACCACCCGCAATGCCCGTGGCAAAAAGGGCCATGGCCCCAGATCGCATGAATGCTCTTCTGCTACTCATATTATTTTCTTTGAAATTCAGGTGAACCAATAATAATTCCTACTACTTGCGACAATGAATTTTGCGAACCCTGAATGGAGGGCGTAATTCTTTTAATATTCGCACTATGATCCCGTTGCGGCAACAATAGATTGCTGTACACCGTTAATGCATCCATAGCACTCTCCGGTTCATGATAATTATTTAGGGCTGCCAAATCCATGCGTACTCCCGGAATTTTCTGTGCGGCAAAAGCCAATCCAAAATTCATCCGGTTCAACAACGAACCTGTATTAATCCAATAAGAAGCCCTGTCTGGAAATCCGGTGGGTGCTTGGTAATAATAAAAACGTTGTCCCATTTTAGTACACCAGGTAAACAATTGAAAAGGCTGAACAATCTGTGCATTGGTGGCTCTAACTGCACTAATCACCAACTCAAAAGGCGATTTCACTTTTTCATGCGGTGCCGATTTTTTCCAGAAAGAGGGATCATGCACCATGGTACGTAAAACGGCTTTTATATTTCCGCCAGTAGACTGAAAAGTCTTCACCATATTTTTAATCAAAGAAGCAGAAGGCGTATCGCTCACAAATCGGGTGGCCAATTTGGTACAAATAAACTTTGCGGTGGATGGATGTTCTGCCAGCATCGTTAACACATCAATCCCTTCCTGGTATCCTCCATTGGCTGGGAAGTTTTTATTTAAAATAGTCTTGGCTTCATTGTCGTGCATGCGTGGCCTGAAAATAAAATTCCCCTGCATTACACTCCATCCCGTCAATGCCCTTGCTACTGCTGTTACATCTGTCTGTGTATATCCTCCATCCACCCCAAGGGTATGCAATTCCATTACTTCACGGGCATAGTTTTCATTTAGCCCCCTTGCATTTCGCTGAGCATTGTTATTCATCCTTGGCGCATTGCGCACACTTACACTGCTAGCATTGTCTAAATATTCCAGCATGGCCGGATGCTTTGCAGTTGCCAATAACAAGTCTTTGAAACTGCCCAGCACATTGGGTCTGATGGCATCTCTTTCGTAGGTATAAATAAATTGCTGACATTGGTTCTTGGTGGCAGATACATTAAAGTGATTGAACCAGAAATCGGTTAATACTTCCTGTAATTGATTGTTACTGTATGCCGCTCTCAAAACTTTTTGTACCACTAGTTCGCGATGCAATTCCTGAATGGGCAAATAGCCTTGTTGTTCCATCAACTGTTTTACCTGTGCACGGTAAGCGGCCTGATTGGCCTGAATTGAATCTCTGTTGAGCAATCCGTTTCGCGTAGCGAGTCGTATTACTTGTCCTGCATTTAAATAACGATTAACAATAGAATCATTACTCAATTGCAGGGATTTGAAATTCGCCAATCGCTTATCCAATGCAGCGTTGGGCTCATTGCCTCCCAGTTGCTGTTCAAACCAGTTGTCAATGCCCATTGCTACTACCGCATCTACCTGACCAGGTTTGGCGCCAAAACTAAATCTATCTAGAAGTCGGGCTGCTGCCTGCGCAGGGGTATAGCCATATTTTTTATAGGGGATTTCATCCGCCGCTTTTGCAGAGAACACCAACAGAAAAAACAAACCCAACCAACCACAGAACGGCCTTGCAAATTTCATAGCCTGAATTTGCAGTAAGATAGAAAATCAAACCAAAGGTTTAATGCCGGTTCTGTTATTTTTTGGTAGCTACTTTATAAAGAATACCTGCCATTGCCGTAAAGAACAAAGTTCCTAAAACAAAATAGCCATTCTCTGAAAGCAGCTGCACCAGATTGTGTTCCTGACTTACTGCTGCAAGGAATTTTTCGCCTCCGGACGAACCCGCAATAAAGGCAATCACCACACCAGCTACGGCACCACCTGCTACTAATCCTGTAGCAAATAAATTGCCCTTGCCCAGTTCCTCTTCTTCTGCACTCACCTGAACATTTTCCTTCTTCTGTTTCATTTCTACAATGCCTCTGATAGCACCTCCTAAAAAGATAGGTAAAGTAGTGGCCAGCGGCAGATATGCTCCCACTGCAAAACTCAAAGACTTGATACCACAGAGTTCCATGGTTACCGCCAGGAATACCCCTGCAAATACATATTGCCAATCGAGGTTCTGCGAAAGAATCCCTTTAATTAAAGTAGCCATCAGCGTGGCTTGTGGCGCAGGATATTTTTCTGTTCCAATGGCATGGTTAATGCCCTGGCTCAGCATTTCGGTGCTGGGCTTATCTAAAAACTTAACGGTTAATCCTATAACAATAGAAGATACAATGGCTCCCACAAACAAAGCAATCTGTTGATTGCGTGGAGTAGCACCCACAATGTATCCGCTTTTTAAATCCTGTGAAGTAGCGCCGGCATTGGCTGCCGCAATACAGATCATACCGCCCACTACCAATACCAGGGGTTCAAAACTCTGACCTGTCCAGCCCACACTTAAGAAAATTAAACTGGTTCCCATTACGGTGGCAATGGTCATACCACTGATGGGGTTATTGGAAGATCCAATCAATCCTACAATTCTGGAAGAAACGGTTACGAAAAGCGCACCGAATAAAATCACCAATACGCCAATCAATAATTTCTGTAAAATGCTATCGCCGGGAACTTGTGGTAAAACAGTAATCAATAAAATCAATCCCACGGCTCCAAGTCCTACTACTTTTAAACTTAAATCCCTTTCGGTTCTTGCAATCGCACCAGCGTTGCCACCACTTTCTGCTTTTAAAGAGGCTACCGAACCCTTTACCGATTTTACAATCGTAGGAATGGTTTTAATTAAGGTGATGATACCACCCGCGGCTACCGTACCCGCTCCAATCTGTCTGATATAAGCATAATAAATGGCAGAAGAATAATCGGCAAATGTATGCGCTACCGGATCCCATCCACCCTTACCTCCTGCTACTGCCACATCGGCCAGATAGCCCAGTTTTACCAACTGCGCGGCAATTACATCCGGTGGCACCAGGGTAGAAAACAAAGGAATAAATACCAGCCAGCTCAACACCCCGCCTGCTACCAATACGCCCCCAATTTTTGGACCAATAATATAACCCACACCTAAGTATTCCGGTGTAATTTCTCCGCTCACTTTAGCAGAAGGAAAAAATTTATTGATCTGCTGCGTAGCATAATAAGGGGTCTCTGCAATTACATGCAATACTTTTTGCAAAAGCGCATATACAAATGCAACTCCAAGTCCCCAGAAAGCCGTCTTGGCAAAATCGCCTCCCTTCTCACCGGCTTTCAATACATCACCGCAAGCCGTTCCTTCAGGGTAAGGCAGGTTATCGTGTTCGTTTACAATTAAGGCTTTGCGTAATGGCACCATCAACAAAGTACCCAACAATCCACCCACAATTGAAAGGATCAGAATGGTGAGATAATTAAAATATGCTGCACTATCCGGCGCAGATAAGAATAAGAATCCAGGTAGCGTAAATGCCACACCCGCTGCAATGCTTTCCCCTGCGGAGCCCGTTGTCTGAATGATATTATTTTCTAAAATGGTGGTCTTTAAGAACTTTCTTCCCAGGGTGATTGCAATCACCGCAATAGGAATAGAAGCCGATACGGTTAAGCCCGCTTTCAAAGCCAGGTACACCGTGGCTGCACCAAAAATAACACCGAATAAACTGCCGACCAGAATAGACTTAACCGTTAGTTCCGGCATGTTCGACTCTGGAGCCACAAAGGGTTTGAATTGCTTGGTTGGTTGCGACATAATTGGGGGTATTAAAAATTAATCCATCATTTTTTTCAACTTGCTGGCAATGATAAACAGGATGACTGAAGCCGTTCCTGCCATTACTACAAACATCATGAAGTAGTCATATAAATTGGTAATGGCATAGCCCAGTACATACGTGGTTTTTCCATCGGGATACAATGCACTCAATACACCTGCTAGTTTATTCGCAAACGCATTCGCGGTAAACCATACTGCCATTAACAAAGAAGCAAATTTTAGTGGAGCCAGCTTATTCACCAGCGATAATCCAATGGGCGACAAACAAAGTTCACCGCTGGTATGCATAAAGTACATTCCTGTTAGCCACATCATGCTAACTTTCACTCCGGGCTGTACATCTTTCACGCCAAAAGCAATCCACAAATAACCCAATGCCAGCAAAAACAAACCCATGGCCATTTTCATGGGAGAAGATGGCTCGCGCTTACCCATTTTCAACCACAGGAAGGCAAAGACCGGCGCCAATATTACCACAAATGTAGAGTTCAGAGATTGAAAAAAACTGGCGGGTACTACAAAGAAACCCAGATCCCGGTTGGTTTGCTCTGAAGCAAAAAAAGTAAGGGATGCACCTGCCTGCTCAAAAGCACTCCAGAAGAAAATGACAAAGAAGGAAACGGTAAAAATTACCGCTACTTTTTTCTTTTCCAATGCCGACAGGGTTTTATCGGAGAATACAATAAAAGCAATCAGCAGAATACTGGCTATTAACAGATAGAATAAGTAACTGAATATTTTTACGTCGGCATATATCAGGCCAATGCAAACCAATGAAAACACCAGCAGGGAACCCACAATAAATGCGGGTTTCAAAAACTTCGCAGGGGCATTTTCAGGCGTTAATCCCAAAATTTTTCCGTTCGGATCCAATACGTATTTATTGTGCAAAAACTGCAAGGTGGCTACTCCTAAGAGCATTCCAATCCCCCCGGCTAAAAATGCCCATTTAAAATCGGCGGGATTGCCCGTATCGCCTACCAGTCCGCAGACAAAAGGCCCCAATGCCCCGCCCACATTGATTCCCATGTAGAATATGGTATAGGCTGAATCGGTTCTGCTATCTCCTTTTGCATACAGTTGACCTACCAGGGAAGAAATATTGGGTTTAAAAAATCCATTTCCTGCAATCATGAAACCCAGGCCAGAAAAGAAAAGCCAGGCAGATGCATCCGGATTGGAATCGTATAAAGCACCACAAAAAAACAAGATGAATTCTCCAATCGCCATTAAAATACCCCCCATTAAAATGGAGCGCTTATTGCCCCAGTAACGATCGGCCACATAACCTCCCACCAAAGGTGTCAGGTAAATCAGTCCGGTATAACTGCCATATAAATTAGAGGCAAATACTTTATCGAACATCAGCGCCTTGGTCATGAACAATACCAGGATGGCGCGCATGCCATAGTAGTTAAAACGTTCCCACATTTCAGTAGCGAACAAAACATAGAGTCCTTTCGGATGGCCAATGGATTTGGTCTTCTCAGTCATAGCAAACATTTTCGTTATTGGCTCAAAATAGTAATAAAAATGAAAGGGATAGGTTATTTTCGCAACCAATTTAGTCTACATGAATATTCTTTTATTAGGGAGCGGAGGACGCGAACATGCATTGGCCTGGAAAATGGCCCAGAGTCATCACTGTGATCAATTGTATATCGCACCCGGAAACGCAGGTACAGCGGGGTTTGGCACCAATCTCAACCTTTCGGTTACCGATTTTGATGCCATCAAAGCAACTTGCATAGAAAAAGAAATTCATATGCTGGTGGTTGGGCCTGAAGAACCACTGGTAAAAGGGATTTACGACTTTTTCAAGAACGATACAGCCTTACAACATATCATTGTAGTTGGACCTTCCAAAGCCGCTGCGCAATTAGAGGGCAGCAAGGCTTTCAGTAAGAAATTCATGGAAAGACAGGGCATCCCTACTGCCAGTTATGCGGAGTTTACGGCTGATAATTTTGAAGCAGGGAAAGCCTATATTCAACAGCATTCCCTACCCGTGGTATTAAAAGCAGACGGACTGGCTGCAGGAAAAGGGGTGGTAATTGCCAATTCTACCCAGGAAGCACTGGACTGTTTCAGCGAAATGATTTTGCAGAAACAATTCGGGGCTGCCAGCGAAAAAGTAGTGATTGAATCTTTCCTGAAAGGGATTGAAGTAAGTGTTTTTGTATTAACCAACGGCTCGGCTTACCATATTATCGGACATGCCAAAGATTATAAGCGCATTGGCGAAGGCGATACCGGATTAAATACAGGTGGCATGGGCTGTGTTAGCCCGGTTCCCTTTATGGACGCGGCTTTCATGCAAAAAACCGAAGACAGAATCATACGTCCTACCGTGGAAGGTCTTGCCAAAGAAGGGCTGGAATACCATGGCTTTATCTTCTTCGGCTTAATGAATGTAGGCGGAGAGCCCTTTGTAATTGAGTACAATTGCCGCCTGGGCGATCCTGAAACCGAAGTGGTATTGCCCAGACTGCAAACCGACCTGGTGGCTTTATTCGCGGCCATGGACAATGGTACCCTGGAAGATGCCAATATCAGTTTTGATCCACGCAGTGCCGCCACTATTATGGCCGTTAGCGGGGGCTATCCGGGTAATTATGCAAAGGGAAAAACCATTGAACTGCCCGCTGCTGCTGAGGTTCCGAAAGATACCCTTGTTTTTCATGCCGGAACTATTTCCAGCGGAGACCGGGTTTTAACAAATGGTGGCAGGGTTTTAGCTGTTACTGCCTATGGAGAAAATATCGGAGATGCCGTTGCCAAATCTAAGCAGACCCTTGAAAAAATCAGTTTCGAGGGAATGTACTACAGAAATGATATTGGCTTTGAATTCCCTTGTTAATTCCACTATTTTCAAGCACCTTTGTACACATTGCAATTCTAATTTTTAAGAACCGAACCATACAATGGGATTATTTAATTTTTTTACACAGGAAATAGCCATGGATCTGGGTACTGCCAATACCCTGATTATTCATAACGACGATGTGGTGGTGAACGAGCCCTC
>CALEST010000005.1 GCA_937907555.1 uncultured Sediminibacterium sp. | reverse complement strand
ATGCAGTCTCCCTGCTGAACGGTTACTGCTCCGTCTGCCTGACGGGCCAGCTTACCTGTTCCAATGGTTACCTGACGCTTCTCGTCTAGGTTAAATTGAACACTTATTGGTTGTGATAACATACGCTTAAAAATGTAGTTGACCGGGCATTCTTGATGGCCCATCACCTGTTTAATTGGTAAAATGTAAGATACAGGATAAAACAACTATTCCCAACTACAAAAATTTGTGAGTTGGGAATGGCTTTATAACATGTCTGCAGAATTATTTTCTCAGACCTAATTTCTCGATTAGAGCACGGTATCCGCTAAGATTGTGCTTTTGCATATAAGACAATAAACGCTTACGCTGACCTACCATCATCATTAAACCACGTTGAGTTGAATGATCGTGCTTGTTAGCTTGCAAGTGCTTTGAAATATGCGAAATACGCTCTGTTAATAAAGCAATCTGCGCTTCAATAGAACCTGTGTTAGTAGCTTTTCCACCAAATTCAGCAAAAATGCTGGCTTTCTTTTCTGTAGTTAAATAAGGCATCTCTAAATTTTTAAATAGACTCCGGAATTAGACTCTTTCTTTTTTTTCGCTGCAAAAGTACCATTTTTCCTGAAAAAAGACAAATTATATGATTTTTTTTACAGTCCTCCCGGAGAGATCATTAAAGATGGGGCATTTGAGACCAAACGCTCATAATTTTATGTAGTTATGCAAAATAAAAAATAATAATTTGTGTATCTTCCAACTTTAATACCTCTACTAACCCGTTTATGTTTGCAGTAACCATTTTAGGAAACAATTCGGCCTTACCCGCCTATGACAGGCATCCAAGTGCTCAAATTGTTACCATTTACGACCAATTATTGTTAATCGACTGCGGAGAGGGAACTCAGATGCAACTCTCGAGATATAAAATCAGAAGAGGCAAACTCAATCATATTTTCATCTCTCATTTACACGGAGACCATTATTTTGGATTGATTGGATTAATCAGTAGTATGGCACTGCTGAACAGAGAGCAACCTTTGCATTTATTTGCACCTGCCGGTTTAGAAGAAATTATTCAACTCCAGCTGAAAGTTGCTTCTACTACCCTGCCCTTCCCTTTGATTTTTCACCCCCTTGAAAATGAAGGAATTATTCTGGAAGAATCAAAATTTACAGTAGAAACTTTTAAAACCCAGCACCGGATACCTTGTTGGGGATTCCTCATCAGAGAAAAGAAAGATCCCAGAAAAGTAGATAAAGAGAGGGCTATTCAACATCATATACCCTCTGTGTATTATCAGTCATTAAAAGCTGGATATGACTATACGGCGAAAGATGGTTCTGTTATTTACAATGACCAGGTTACCCTCCCCAATAGCCCTGCCAGAAGCTATGCCTATTGTGCAGACACTTTGTACGATGAACGTCTGGCAAACATTGCAAAGAATGTAACCATGATTTACCATGAAGCCACTTATCTGAATGGAATGGAAGAACGAGCAACAGCCCGGTTTCACAGTACAACCTCACAAGCCGCTACCATTGCCCTTAAAGCAAATGCGGGTGGATTATTGTTGGGCCATTTCAGTAGTAAGTTCGAAGAATTACACGATTATTTAAAGGAGGCGCTGGAAGTATTTCCCCATACCCAGCTTGCCATTGAGGGAGTAACTTTTAAAATATGAAAAAGCAACTACTCCTTGTTTGTTTTTTTATACTCTGTGCCTTAATATCATTTCAATCAAAAGCTCAGTATCAAAGAGAAATTGATAGCTTAAAAGCCATCATTCCAACTGTAATAAAAGACACGGTGCAACTAAGCAAACTTGCTCAACTTGCATTTTATCAATCCTTTACAGATTCAGTAAGCACTTTTAAAAATACGCAGCAATTACAGCAGTTATCTGCTAAATGGAACTATAAACCCGGTTTGGCTGCAGCTCTTAGAGCCAATGCCAACTATTTTATTGTTAAACGTGTTCCCCAAAAAGCCCTGCCTTACTTAATTCAGGAATCACAAATCTGGCAACAAATCAAAAGGCCCATTGAAGTTGCTGCCAATCATGCTATGTTAGGTCAGGCATACACTTTGTCTGCTGATTATTCAATGGCTACTGAACAATTCAATAAAGCAGAACAACTTTACAAACAACTGAATGACCAAAAATCACTCAGTGCTTTGTATCATAATGCCGGAGCAATGCTAACGGAAAAAACCGAGCCGAAGCTGGCATTGATATACCTGATTAAATCACTTGAAATTCAGGAGCAGTTAAACGACACAAAAACAATTGGCTTAACACAAAATAATATCGGCAGGCTGTTTTATCAAACCAAGAATTATCCTAAAGCCATAGAATACTTTCAAAAAGCCATCATTTCGAACAACCTTACAAAGGATTGGAGAAATTTAGGTATTGCCCATGTAAATCTGGCGAATGTTTATGTAGACATGAATGATTATTCCACGGCGATGCGGGAATTAAATAAAAGCATTGATAATTTTACAAAAGTTGATTTTAAAAGAGGGCTGCAGGTGGTCTATAATAATCTGGGGGCCATGAATATCCGTCAGAAAAATTATGAAGCAGCCATTCCACTACTACAAAAAGGACTTGAACTTGCAAAAATGAATCAATCCACGGCCGGGGTAGCACTGATTGAACAAAATATAGCATACACACTCTTTCTTTCGAATCAATATGAGAAGGCTTTGGAATGGTTTATAAAAGCTGAAAAAACTGCCATTGAATCAAAAGCTGACGAATACAGTTTTGGCGAAATCTATAACCACCGGGCTTCACTGGATTCTGCAATGGGGAATTATAAGTCAGGACTGGAGTATCGAAGCAAATTCGTTGCCATCAACGAAAAATTCATGGGGAATAAAGTCATCAAGGAAGTAAATGAGCTTCAAACCAAATATGAAACACAGAAGAAGGAATACATGATTTCTTTGCTGAATAAATCAGATTCCATCAAGTCTTTAACAATCGCCAATCAGCAATTGGCCATCAACCGGAATCTTTTAAAAATTGCAGAACAAAAATTAAAACTTTCAGATGCAAATCTGCAACTCATTTCGGATAGCTTATTATTAAGTGAACAAAATAAAAAAATATTACAGGCGCAGCTGGATTCAAGTGTAAGTGAAGAAAAAATATACCGGTTAAGTGAGCAAAATAAAATTAAAGCACTGGAAGTAAACAGGAAAAACAATCAAATCA
>CALEST010000004.1 GCA_937907555.1 uncultured Sediminibacterium sp. | reverse complement strand
TGACCTGCAATGTTATGCACGCTTACTGCATTTGATTGCACACTATGAATTGGGTAATTATGATATCCTGGAACACTTGATTAAATCCGTGTACCGTTTCATGGCCAAGATGGAAAGTTTAACTGTGGTGGAGGAAGCCATTTTTCAATTCCTACGCAGTAGCTTTGCCTCTACCCCTGTGAAGATTGTTCCGCAGTTTGCCAAATTGCATCAACGCTTGAGCAAACTACAGGGCAGTGCACTCGAGACAAGATCATTCATGTATTTGGATATACTTTCCTGGCTGGAGAGCAAAATGCAGGGGAAGCCGGTGCAGGAGATTATCAAGAAAAAGTTTGACTTGACTAAAAAGAAGGGCAAGTAATCACTAATAGAGTAATACCAAACCAAGTATACAATATAGGCAGCCGATGCCTATCCATATTTGCTTTGGATAAACTGCAAAAAAGTTGGATAGTTTTTTACCAACCAAGCTATACACTGCAAGCATAGTAGAACAACCCAATGCTGCGGCTAAAACCCCTGGAAATATTTGAATTTCTTTGATTCCATATTTATTCAAAACAGTCAACCAGCTCAACCAAAATGGAAATTGCTGCGGGTGTAAAAAAATGACAAAATAAGCACGCTTTAAAGAAGCAGACGCATGATGCGTTGTTTGCCTGATAGCATCTTTGATTGTCCAGATACCCATTCCAATAATCAAAATTGCAGCGCAAACAGTTGCATATTGCACCAAATCAATCAAGAATACCTGCTTCAAAAGAAGCTGAATCAAGAAGAAATACATTCCCTCGAACAAAGCAGCAGTGAGTATAAGTCTAAGCAAAGCTTTTGACCGAACAAAACCTGCTTCAGCAAGCACGGTAGTGTTGATGATACCTGGCGAAAGGTAGCCCCATGCACTAATTAGGAAAATCAAGCAATAGCTCATCCTGCATTTTGTTTATACTTTCTTTCTGCCAATTTTGTTTGCAGGTATTGCTTCCAGCTCATATAAGCTATCCCTTTTCGATGATTATCAACCGCAATTTGATACATCCATCGCATGTGGCTACAAATTACCGCTTGTGCTTTGAAATAAGAAAAGTTCGGATCCAGAATATGTCCGGGCATAGCTCCTGCCCCATTCAACTCAATAATGCTCAACCCTTCACCGGTAAGCAGACTATCTGGGCTCGAACATTTGACATCCATTCTGCCAAAATAGAAATCAGGTATTGAAGCACTAAGGGCGTCGAAAAATGCAGCAACACCTTCGGTAATTAAATCCTGCCTATTAATAAACTTTGCACCTCGGATATGATTACCGAAAGGCATCAATACCATTTTCTTTCCTTTTATCAGAACTTCAATGGGATTAAACAAATTTGCTTTGATCAACTGTTCTTTAACCAGAAAAGCACGATCATCAAGATCAATAAGTTCACTAATGCTGGAAACCCCATCCCCCATTACCGTCAAAGGTTGCTTTTCAACAATTGAAGTAACCACTCCTTTTTGCTGGCCTGGGCGCTTGTAATAAAAAACACCAAACTCAAGCGGAAGATCAACTTTTTCCTGTACCAACATATCAACCGGATGCATCTTTAAAAAATGCTGTAATGCCTCTTGATGAGGTATCACCGATACCAACCAACCTTTTTCACCCCGATCGGGTTTTACAATACAGGGAAAAACAATACCTTTTTCTTGCATGGATTCTATGAGCTTGTCAAAGGGTGTATTGGGCTTAACCAATAGGGTTGTGGGAATATATTGAGCGGGTATTTGCTCATAAATGGACCACTTAGATTCAAAAAACATTCCCCCTGTTTCAATAGACGGATTAGCGGCAGAATAGAAATGAAAGCTTTTTGCCTTCAAACAGAGGTATAGATAATAGAATGATGCAGGCAGATAGATTAGCCATGTTGGCCAATATTCCCAATGCTTTAACTGTATCCCTTTTCTACGAAAAAAATGTTTGCGCACAATCATTACATACAAGATAAGCAGCTGATTAAATCTATTTGTGCCGTATGCATCTGTTGATTGACCAAATCATGGTACTTGAAAGATACCGACTGATCTTGATATTGAATCACTGAGATACTTTGTGATTGCATACCATTCTCCCGCTTAATCAGAAACCCATTATGGGTGTCCTGGGTGGATGTATACAGTGCTTCAATTGGTGTATTGGGATCTTTGATCAATTGATCATACCACTGCTGAAATAGGATGGTTCTTTGTGCAGTAGCGCTAGCATCGTACAAAGTAACAGACGAGAAAAAATGTGGTAATTGCTTATTTAGCAGTTCATGATGTTTTTGAGTTCCATCCCAAGTAAGTCGATATAATTGTGCATCAGTAAACACCAACAAAGAAAAAGGTTCAATACCTTCAAGGGGCAAATAGGTCCATTCTACTAAAGGGATACCTGTTTCAAGCAAATGGTTAACGATAAGGCCTCTGCTCATCCGATAATTACTGCCGGGAGGATGTTTTTGAAAAGCCCCATTGAACAAGACAACGATATCCAGAAAACGATTCGCGCCAATCCAACTGCCACCACCCAAGGGATCAATTGGTGCAAGTATATCAATATCACTCCCATGAATGATTACAGGCATTTGCGCAATGGGTCTGGCCGCATGCTCATCTCTGATAGAAATAAACTTTGGCTGATCATCTTTTCCGGGCAAGTAGATTACTGTGCACATTGTTGTTGATAGGCAATTGTTGAATAAGCAAAACCAAAACTTTTATCATCAATACGTATCTGAAACTCTCGAAGTGCTACATGAATTAATGCCATGTGATGAATGGCATGCTCTACTTGATACAGTAATTCCCTGAAATAGGTTGAAGTAACTTGGCTTCCGGGTGTTTCATACACATAGATAATTTTATCCGATTTCACCGGTGCCTCAAGAATCATGACTATCTGCTCAAGAGCAAGCTGGGCATCTGTTTCAAGCCTTAGATCACGGACCCTGTTTTGATAATCGACAAGGCCTTCAGCATACCCGTTTTCAACACAATTGATTAGCTCTATGATATGACGTACATGGGCACCAATACTGCTCTCACCCAGGTATTTACTTTTACGGCTATATACATCCTTAGGCAGTAATGTGATAACCGACATCAGTTTATTCAACTGCGCAGCGATATTCGATTGCAAAGCTTGCATACCGTTTACTTTTTTGAAGATAATCTGGCTATTAATTCCTGCAATTGCAACCGATGAATAATCAGAACAATCAGAGCAGCAATAAATACAGTGATTGCGAGAAAGAAAAGATAACCTCCATCACCTTGTGACTCAATCCCAATCACGAAAATATGTGCACCCAAAGCACCTGCCATCAACCCAACAGCAGTAATCGCACCAAATGGCCTTGTTTTAGGCACTAATAACAAGATTGATGCAATTAATTCAAGTATACCTGTCAGTACCCTGCCCCATGGCTCAACGCCTAAATGAGAAAAAATGGCTACAGACTCTGGGCTTGCAGAAAATTTGAAAAAAAGTGTTTGCAATAAAATCAATGCTGCAAGTACACTGAATATCCAACTGATTATTTTCTTTGACATAAGGTGTATTTTATTGTAAGAGCTTTATCCAATTCTTATCAGCTGCCTGTTTCAATCGCTGTTCATCCTTATTCCATTTTGTTAAAGTGTTGTTGACCCATGTGTGATAAAACAGGTACAACTTACCATCCAACACCTTGAATGTTCCCGGATCTACTTCAACCTTCTCCCCTGTAGCACCCATGGCATAAGCACACCAGCCACCATACTGAGGTTCATAAGCTTTGTAATTTTTTAGGAACAAGTCTTTATTTGTCTTGCTAGACAGATAATAGGTAACACCTTCCGCATTCACAGCAAAAGCTGCACTGCCTTTGATGGCTTTACCTTGAACGAAATAGGCTACAGGATCGTAGCCCTGAATGGCCACACCTTTGTCCAAATTAAAGCCCTTAGTACGCTGTTGTGCAACTGCAAATACTGAGCAACTAAAGAAGACTGAAAAGAGCATCAACTTATACATGTTATTGTTTTTTAGGTGTTTGAAGTGTTAACCAATATGCATTGGCAGCTGTAATTCTTCCAGGAATATCCTTAGTCCAGAAAGATTTTACTTTAGGGCTGTAATTGAGGTAGAGTTTATCATCAACAATTGTCCAGGCTTCGGGAGCTGTTGGTGAAAGATGTGACTCACTGGCACCGTAAGCACAATAGCCTCCATACTGAGGCGCATAATGTGCCGGATCTAGTTTGAAGCTATCCAAATAAGCTTGCTGACTAAACCACCAATTGATTCCTTGCCACTGAAATTGATACGTGCTATCTCCTTTTACTGGTTTGGCATCTTTAAAATAAGCCACAGGATCATACCCTCTGATAGCTACCCCATTGGATGCAAACCAGCTGGTTCCTTGTTGCGCCTGCACTGAAAAGAAACCCAGACATATAAACGTGATAATAAATAGTCTTTGTTGCATAGAATAAGTTTATGCAGCAAAAGTGAAGCAGATACGCTTGCTTAAAAATGTGTAGACTTCCTGATGAATTGTATTTTCTTCCCGTAATCAGCCTGCTGTAGACTTTCGAAACTCCGTAGCTGTAAGTCCGGTTTGATTGGAGAAGAACCTACTGAAATGTGCTGCATCCTCAAAACCCAAAGTGCCAGCAATCTCTTTTACAGACCAATCCGTATACATCAACAATCGTTTGGCTTCAGCAATGATTCTGTTATGAATGACTTGTTGTGGCGTAAGCTCACTATACAAAGCAAAAAGATTAGAAATGGTTTTGGGCGATTTATATAATTGCTCAGCATAAAAACTGATGCGGTGTGCAGTTTTAAAATGCTTTTCTACAAGTAGATGAAAATGCCTAACAGTTGCATAGCCTTGATCATCCGGAATATTGGTAGGCAGGTATTGTTGCTTGGCAATTCTTGTTATTAATACAATTAACCTTACCAAATGATTTCGTAACATGGTTGCCTTGATTGCAGCATCTGAATTAAACTCCTCTTCAAACAACTCCTGCATCATTTTCATTTTGCCAATATTGGCTTCATCCAATTGAACGAACATAGTTGGAGAAGGTCCGTAAAAGAGTAACCCAACGCAACCCACTTCGGCATCATGGTTTACCACACAATAAAACTCTCTGTTAAACTGCCAAGCAATCAAATTTGCCGGTTGTTCAAAACGAAAAGTCTGACTCAGCATCAACGGCAATATCGTATTGGCATGAAAAGGATAAGCAATTTCATCAATCACCACCACTTGTTCAGGACCGGGATTCCATACAATGGTATAATAATCCGGCCCCTTAACCGGACCGAAACGGACTTGAGAAAAACCTGCTTCTTGTATTAGCATCACCAGATGTGCTTGCTCATCCGGTATTGTAAAACTGTATTGCATCCTGACAGTAAAATACTGAATTCAATGCGATGCTTGGAAAAACTTTATGTAATAAAAAACCCTCCGCTTGTTGCAGAGGGTTTGTGCCCCAGGCGGGACTTGAA
>CALEST010000003.1 GCA_937907555.1 uncultured Sediminibacterium sp. | reverse complement strand
TGCAGAAGCTTTCAGATAAAGGACTGAAGGTGGAAGGGTTTAGGCAGCGCCCAGAAATGAAGCAGAAAAGTATTGCACAATTCAAGAAGAAAGGCCTTAGAGCTGTTGATGGGGTTGAATGCCTTCTTGCTAAAGGATCATTTCAATCCCTTTGGCAATCCATCAACGGCCCTGAGAGTTGGAATGCAAATCCGTGGGTGTGGGTAGTAGAATTTGAACGTACAGAAAAGCCAGCTAACTGGCCTAAATAACGTCCTGCGGCTTTGTGTCTGTTATTTTGGCTTGCAGACACTTGCCTTTAAAGATAATTTTAATAGCCAAAATAATAGCACAAAACCACTGTTATCGGTTCGGTGCGGTAATTGAAACGAAAATGACAACAGATAGTAAATGCGTTCATTCGCCATCAGGACATCATCAGTTCAAAGACATAGATGCTTTTGATAGAGATGATTCAGGCTTTTATCTAAACTGTATGCACTGCAATCAGACCATAATGTTTGATGTAGATACAGAAGAAGATTTTTACGACTTATTTGGCTTTGATACTGATGATGATTATTAGCACGTCCGTAGCACTGACCGATAACGGTTTACTGCTTTACGTCAGGCGTGGAATTTGAAATACAAAACTTGAATATATGAACAAAAGTAAATTTGAAAAACTAAAGCCAAATGAAGCACAGAAGCCACGCTTGCGTAAAACAGGTGTTAGTGGCAGGTTTTCTATTTGGTCAACAGAATGTCCTTCGTGTAAAACAGGAAGGGTGTTATTGTTTGAAAAGGGTGGGCTTGGGAAGTGTGATAAATGTAAGAGAACATATTTCACAGACTATGAAGAACACCCTGAACTGGGTACACATGAAACGGAATATTGGTTGGTGGATTAAACTTGCCACTAACGGTCGTATTGGCGCAGTTCAAATTGCGCCAATACAGTGTTAACAACATATATCCATAACCGGCCACAGGCCACAAATCAATAAGAAAATGACAGAACAACAAATTAAAGAGCTTGGTTGGAAACTCGTTAAAGAATACGACCATGACCAGTATCATACTAACCGATACAAACTCGGATGTATGGAAATTGAATTTACCTATGAGGGTAAAGAGTTAGTTAGTCACGATGTGACAATTTCAGAACTGAATTGTATGCCGATTTCATTCAAGCAAGCAAAATTATTAACTGAGCTTTTTGGACACTGGTCTGAATAGGGTTGCATCTAACTTTTTCGGGCTTGGCGATGGTTTGGAATTTGAAATACGTCAGCCCGTAACAAATGATTAATTAATAACTAAAAGTTGAAATATGGAACAAAATCTAAATAGTATTCCTCCCGATGGAGCAGCAGCACAACAGCGATATGAAGCTGAATTAGCAACGTCAAGCCAAACTATTGCCAAACCCAATGTTGTAGGCAGTTTAGTCAAGCCACACGACAGGTTTAAAAATGCAGCTTTATTTCTTTGTGGTTATTTAAAATATGCAGAAGATAAAGTTGATGATGTTGCAAGTCAAATAAGGCGATATGCTGCATTAAATGAGCCTTACGAGTTATGCACTTGTCAAAAATGCAATCAAATTGTTGAGTTGGAATTTTATGAAGGTGATGATGAAGAATGCAGCCATCCACATTACACTTGCCCATCCTCTCAATGCCGAGCTATTTATTACGACAAGTCTGGTAAAGAAAGATGGGAAGAACTTGAAGCACATTATGAAGATATTGAAGAACGATATAGAGAGCAACTTGAAGATAGTTACGATACCGATGAATGGTAGTCGTCAAATTGCCTACAACATGCAACCCAAAGTCATTAATCCAATTGCCAATTAATCCATCCATCTTGTTCCACTATCAATTCAAGTTTCTTTAATGAATTACCATTTTGCCCGAAGAAGAGCCGATAGGATCGTTGAGATACTTTCTCCGTTTGTCAGTCGTATCGATATAGCTGGCTCAATTAGGCGACTGAAACCAACCGTGAAGGATATAGAGATCTGTTGCATCCCCAAAACAGAGTTTGTCAATACAGACCTATTTGGTGCCGGTCACCACGTGAGAGTAAAGGAGTTCGCAGCAGCTATAAAGCAGTTTGAAAAGTCTGTAATCAAAGGCAACCCCGATGGACGATATATGCAAATCGTCCTGGTCGGGTCGGAAGACATGAAGCTTGACCTGTTCATGCCGCAAGAATCAGACTATTACAGACAGTTAGCCATCCGTACCGGTTCTGCAGACTATTCCCACCAAGTACTGGCTGTAGCGTGGCAGAAACTGGGCTGGGTGGGTACTAGCGATGGCCTAAGGAAATCCTACCAATGCATCAGGAAGTCAGAAAGCGGCAAACCAAAGTGGGTTTGCACTCATCCAAACCCAGAGCTGCCACCTATATGGAATAGCGAACAGGAATTATTCCATTGGTTAAATCTTGACTATCTGGAGCCTCAATTCAGGAATGTGTAGTATATTCACATCCTGTTTCATACCCCCAATGTCACAGTAAAAACTTTTTGTATGAAACGTTTACCTATTCTGCTGCTCTGCAGCCTGCTTTTTTCCTGTACCAAGGATGATAAAGCACCAACAACAACAGAACCCGCCCAGATCAGGGTTACCGCTTCTGTCGTATCTCTCCAATCCCGCGTTGTATTCGGTACTGCCCCGTATTGGTTTATTCGTATTCAAACAGATTACGCCGTAAAGCAAGCTGGCACTATCTATTTCAAGTTTGTGAACCCATATTTCAGCGGATCACCTACTGTTAGAGTTAATACCGCTATACCGGTAACAACTCAGGATACAACTATTGAGATTACCAGCCAGCCAGCTTCTGCTATCGGGCTTACAGCTAATGGTTTTGTCATTGACTCAGTAGTGAGCAATGGCAAGCGTTTCACGTGGTAATCACAATAAATTATTGTTGAAAAATTCCCCCGAAACTCCTTACAACTTTGCGTTGTCTGGAGTTTTTCATTTTACGCTATCGCCACCGGTAGTTTTGTTGCATGCCAAAGCAAATCACCCTTGCAACAATCAACATCAACAAAGCCAATCCGCGTAAGATTGAACCCAAAGAATTCAAAGACCTGATTGACTCTATTCGTAGAGATCCTGAAATCATGTCGGTGAATCCACTGGTGTTAAATTCTAAATCCGACTTTACCATTCTTGCCGGTGAGCAGCGATACAAAGCACTCATTGAATTGGGGTACAAAGAAATCCCTGCCAATTGGGTCATCTATGCGGATGGGCTTTCTGATCAGCAAAAGCGCAAATTCATCCTTCTTGATAATCTACATGCCGGGGCATGGGATTATATCAAACTGCAGGAGGAATTCAAACCAGAAGAACTGGAAGACTGGAATATTGAATTTGCAGAGCTCCAGCAATTGAATCCATCAGAACTGCTTACTGTTGGCGAACTCCCCAAAGAAGAAAAGCCAAGACCATCAGCCACAGCAGATGAATACTCAGTATTTGAGTTAGTCATGCTCCACGACAATAAACTGAAGCTGCTGGATATCCTTAATCATATCAAGTCAAACCACCAACTGGAGAAGCTTGAAGACTGTGTCATGCACCTTGCATCCCTTTATC
>CALEST010000002.1 GCA_937907555.1 uncultured Sediminibacterium sp. | reverse complement strand
ATTCTGGTAAAAACTACCTGTAATTATTGCAAAGTGTACCACTTTAAGAAAATTTTGCTTGCGTTTTTCTTCTTTTTTACTGATTTTTTATTGGCACAAAAAATGCTATTTACTGTTCAAGCAACTTTTATTAACAAACCTTGAAGGAGATCTGTTATGGGTCAACAACAATTGCTTCTCATCGTGCTTGGCGTTATCATCGTTGGTATCGCAGTAGTAGTTGGTATTAATATTTTTAACACCAGTTCTGAATCATCAGCAAAAGACACAGTTTCAAGTGAACTGATGCAGCTCGGTGCTATGGCACAGCAGTTTTACAAGAAACCTCTCGAAATGGGCGGTGGCGGAAATGATTTCACCAATTGGGAAGTTCCTGGTAAGATGGATACCACCCAGACTGCAATCTATGTAGCTTCAGGTGGAAGCGCAACAGGAGTAACCATTACAGCTACCCCAGTTGACAATGCATATACCTGGGAAGCTGAATGCACAGTGACCAAGGATGCTATTAGTGTTGAGTTTGCTGAACAATAATAATTCATAGCAATTCATTCAAAAAGCTGTTAAATTGAATTCATCGATTTAACAGCTTTTTTATTTGTTGAAAGGCTTCTGTGGTAGAACTTCGTTTCATAGCTGAAAAACAATCAGGTCAGGCAATTACAGGTTCCCTGACTGCGAATAATTTTGGTGAAGCCAAGAAAAAGATTCAGAAGCTGGCAGAGAAGAATAAACTACGCATTCTGAAAATTGAAAAGAAAAGCACTTTCCTTTTCAAAGCACAACGGGGAAATGATAAGCCAATTCTGGGCGAACAAAAGGCATTCAACAGGCAGGAAGTAATCGATGCTCTGATTAAACTGGGGTATAATGTCAAATCAGTGAATAAGAAGTGGTTTGACCTCCCGGCGAAACCTTCGCATGCCGACATCGTAATGTTCGTAAAAGTCAGCGCTGAACTTCTGGAACAGAAACTCCCCTATGGTGAGATTATCTCGCTTCTCATAAATGATACTCAGAATAAGACTCTCAAGGAGACCCTTAAAGAAATCAATAATGATTTAAAGAAAGGTATCGACAGCGAGCAGACGTTTATGAAGTATCAGGCAGTCTTTGGAAGGTTTACAGCGTTTATGCTTGGCCTGGCTGCTAAATCGGGTAATATGGCTGAAATTTACCGTGCAACGGCAAAATTTCTTGAACGCCGTCAGGAATTTAGAAAGAACCTGAAAAGTGCCCTTATCACTCCCTTTGTGACTCTTTTCGTTCTTGCAATTGCAGTCTTCTTCTATGTTGCTTATATCTTTCCCGAAACTGCGAAGCTGTTTAAGAAATTTGGTATTGAACTACCCCCCATGACGGCTTTTACGCTGGATATGAGCGATTTCCTTCTTGCGAATATTGGCTGGATAATATTAAGTATTGTAATTCCTACGATTGTTTTTCTACGATGGGCATCCACAAAAAGGGGCAAACTGTGGGTTGGCAAATGGATGATGAAGATACCTACCATTGGTTCTCTTATC
>CALEST010000001.1 GCA_937907555.1 uncultured Sediminibacterium sp. | reverse complement strand
ATGTAAGAAACCTCAGAACCCGCGTAGATTCCGGCTTCAATAAATATTACTGGGGAATGGAAGGCAAGGGTATTCGCCAGGCAGGTGGTGGCGGAAGAGGAGGCGGCGGTGGCCGTTTTGGTGGAGGCGGTGGTGCTGCTGAGCCAGGTGGTTTGCCGGTTGATCCGGGTAAATACAAAGTAGTATTAACCCTTGGCAGAGATTTGAAAGACAGCACATTTGTTGTGGTGAACGATGATCCGAATGCACCAACACCGTTGACAGTAAGAAATGCCATTCGTGTTGCGAATGCCAGAATGGAAAAATCAATCATGAAGCTAACTGCATTGAATGATCGCTTGGCTGAAGTGGATGAAATCATGAAAAAAGTAGAAGCGGGTTATGCCAGTATGGATCGCAAAGCGGCAGATACCATCCGCAAAGCTGCCAAGCCTGTAGCAGATGGCTTGAAGGAAATTCGTGAAATGCTGAATGGTAAGCCTCAGTTAAAACAAGGCTATGGCAATATACCTCAGGAAACCATCAATGGATTGGTTGGCGAAGCCAGACAATTGATTATGGGTAAAACCACCATTCCTGGTGAGCAGGAAAATCGCTTAATGGGTTATGCAGAAGAAGCGGTGAACAGTGTAATTCAAAAAGCCAATGCCTTGTTCGAAGGAAGCTGGAAGCAGTATCGTGCATTGGCAGAAGCGGCTCCGCTGAAGTTCTTTAAAGATTATAAGCCGTTGGAATAAACAGCTAAGTACAATTGATTGCAGACAATCCCCGCTATTGAGAAAGTAGTGGGGATTTTTTATTTCCATTCACTATCAAATCCGGTATATCCCTTTAAGATAAAAGAGAATTTAGCGCCATTGTTGTCTACAAACTTTCCTTTCTTCGTGTAGATGGCAATGGCCCCCCCGAATCCTGTGGTAGAGCTGTATTGAAAAGGAGGCCTGAAAACTTTTACCATGGCAATATCCCTGGGAAATACCATGGACTGTTCACCGGGCATTACTTCAAATTCATCAATGAATATGGTACAGATTTCATCTCTCCATTTAAATACTTCATTGTTGGCAGAGTCAACGGCAACGTTTAGTCCTGGTACTTTTTGTTGTAAAAACCAGGCCAGTGACTGAGAGCGAACCAGTTCATCGCTTTCCAATCCATCAAAAACAAACGCATTATCATTCTTAAATAAGCCGCTGGTATAGGTCTCTTCGAATTGTTGCAGTTTGGTTTTTGTTTTGGCATACACCGTAACATTAGGCAAGCCTTCGGTACTAATTTCAGGGTCGTCTAAAAGAAGGGTATAGTCAAATTTTTTCTCTACAAATTCTCCGGGCTTGCCTACGGTAAAAAATGCAGTGCTGGTTTCAATGGGTTCAAACACTGAATCCACGGGCGTTTTCAACAAAATGGCCAGGTAATTCTTTTTGGGTTTTTGCAGTGGTGAAAAATAAAAGGAAGCCGTATCCTGGAACAACATGGGCTTCATGGTAAAAAAACCTTTTGCATCCACTTTAACTCGGTCTACCATCATTTGTTTGTTACTGGTCCGCATCATGTAATTAATAACCGTATCTTTTTTATCTCGTTCAAGCACTTGTCCCTGGATTCTGTAAAACCCGGATTGAATTAAACAGCTGATGGCATAGTTACCACTGGGAATGGTTTCATTTATTTTCAAAGCTGCATTCACTTCTCCTTCAATCATGGGGAAACGAAATTTCCAGCGTTGTTTGGTAACCAGATGGTCTATCCAGATATGCGCAGTGGCCGATTTTAGTTTTTTGTCTAAATAATTTGGACTTATAATATTTATTTCCAGTGAATCGCCCTGCAAATAGCTTTGTTTGGATAAATTAATTTTTAATGTATTGTCCTGTGCTTCAACATTGTTCAATAACACTAAACATAGTATAGATAGTAAAATTCTAGAATGCTTATACATAGCCATAAAGTTACCCGCAATTCTGTACCTTGCACAAAATTTTTGTATGAGCAAGCTGAGTCATCTGGCAGAAACCCTGATTGGTAGTGAAATTGTAAAATTGGGCAATGCCATCAATGAAAGAATCCGCAATGGAGAAACCATTTATAATTTCACCATCGGCGATTTTAATCCCAGCGAGTTTCCTATTCCCGTTGAATTAGAACAGCTCATCATAGAAGCCTATCAGCAAAAAAAGACCAGTTACCCGGCGGCAGAAGGGATATTGGATTTAAGAAAATCCATCAGTCAGTTCATTCAGGATTGGGAAGGACTGCAATTTTCGCCTGCTGAAATTCAGGTAGCGTCCGGTGGTCGTCCGTTGATTTATGCTTTGTTTAAAGTAATTGTAGATAAAGGAGATAAAG